>NZ_JBEXHU010000024.1:0-112602 GCF_040608175.1 Micromonospora sp. NPDC005206 | reverse complement strand
CCGTCGACGCCGCCACCAAGCCCGCGCCAAGGCCAGCCACTACACCCGACAAGCCCTCATCGAGCCATGATCACGATCCCCGGCTGGAGTACTAGACGAAGGATTGAACCAGCCCTTCCAGCGCGGAAGACCTGTATGGCCCCCGCTCCCAGTTGAGACTGCCGCGGACGACGCGTCACCGTAAGAGCGAGCGCGTCTCATGGCTGCTCAAGCTCAGATGCACTACGCTCGACCGACCTGCATCATCGCGACGTTCTTGTGGGCCGGTGGCCGGTAGGGCGCGAACAGTGATGCGAAAGGAGTAGCCAAATGCCGGCGATCTTCATCGATCATCAGCCGAGAGGCCGCATCGCCTTCAACGACACGCTCGTACGCGATAGCTACACCGACAGCGCCCCGATCGACAATGACCTGCCGAGGTATGCCGTCGCGGTCATCTGCTCGCGGTCCTCATCAGAGCCGTCATCCGTTGAAGCGATCGCGATCGGATCGTTTCGCCGTAGCGTGCGAGTAACCAGCTTCGCCCGACGGTACGAAGTCTCCGGCATCTCGTTACTCCGGCGCCCGGTTCCGCTTGAAGCTGTGCTGGATCGTGTGTCGCCCCAGATCAAGCCACATGTGGCCCCGGCGCACACCGCGAGGAGCGCTCTGCCCGAGGGAAGCTCTACCGCCGTTGTTCGTGTATTGAGCGAGCTGACGAGTGACGCAGCCGGCCTGATCGAACAAGCGAGCGGCTACCCCATCGGTACCAGGCGGATCACCGAGGCACGGCGAACCTTACTCGCCGAAGAAAAGGACACCCTCGGGCTCATCGCCGAGATATCCGGTCTCGGTCGTCGCCTTGGCCAGCCAGGCCGCGCGCTAATGACTCCGCCCGACGAACTGGACACGCGCCGCACCTTGCTGGAGACAGCGCGGCTCAGCTACAACGACGAGGACACACTTATCGATCGCGACATGGAACGCTTCGATGGCATTCTAGGACGGCGCGCACGCAGGAACGCCCGGGGCATGCTGATCCGCCTTCGTGGCGGCGAAAGGCTCACTGTCCTCAACACGAACAAGCGCGACCTGGAAACCACCAGAGGCAGTGACCTCATCTACTACCATGCCGAGCGACATTGCGGCATCCTTGTGCAGTACAAACGTATGAAGCAGGATCCCGATGGCGGATGGACCTACCGCGGCGATCCCCAACTGGCGACTCAACTTCGCAGCATGCGCGCACTTGATCCAGGGAAACAACCCGGCACGGTCGGGCAATACCGGCTCAGCGCTCAACCGCACTACCTCAAGATCGTCCGCCCCAGTGACTACGACGGCCAGTCGACAGAGCTAATGAAGGGCCTCTATCTTCCACTGGATCTCGTCGACCTCATGCACGAATCTGCGGCCGACACGACCAAAGGTGGCGACAATCTGCGCGTCACGTGGGACGACGACCGATGGCCAACTCAACGGCACCTGAACAACACCGACTTCACGCAACTCTTCCGGGACGGCTGGATCGGCTCGTGCGGCACCACAAGCGACGAGATCCGAAGCTGGCTGGAGCCTCTATTCGACGCAGACGAACTGATCACGGTCGCCATCGCCGAAGGGGCATCGAATAAAGCCAGAACGCTACGGCACGCTGCGCCATCGGCGCAGCCGTCTACGCGGGTCCGATGATCTACCCATCACAGTCCGGCGCCGACCTGCGTGAGCCCCCGGGCGGCGGGCGATGCGCCGTCCGAGATCCTTCCCCCATTTACCCTCGAAAACCCGTGTCAATGGTTGACCAGCGGTGACAACTGGTGATCACCTTGTTGCTGCGTCCCCGGTTCGTGACCGCGCCGGAGTCTCTGAAAGGCTGGTCGTCACGTCTTGTGCGACCGGCGCGCCAGAGCCTAGCCAGAGGGGTGACCACGGCGAGGACGCCGACTGCGACGGATTCGCTGAGCCGGGACTGCCCCCGGTTCGGTTGACTCCTGACCTGTGGGGATGCGTTCCTCGCTGGAAGGATGTCTGTCATGCCGAAAGCGTTCCCGCCGGAGTTCCGCCGTGACGTGGTCGCGGTCGCCCGTAAGGGCGAGGCGCCCCTGTCGCAGATCGCGAAGGACTTCGGGATCTCCGAGTCGTGTCTGCACCGCTGGCTCAAGCTCGCCGACATTGATGAAGGGGTCCGTCCCGGGACCACCGGCAGTGAGTCCGCTGAGCTGCGGGAGCTGCGCAGGCGTAACAAGCTGCTGGAGCAGGAGAACGAGATCCTGCGTCGAGCGGCGGCGTTCTTCGCCAAGGAGATCGCCCCAAAATGATGTACCCGCTGGTCGGTGACCTGGCCGCGGACGGGATTCCCGTCGCGGTGACCTGTCGGGTGCTGGGCTTCAGCAAGCAGGCCTACTACACGTGGCGCGCCAACCCGGTCACCCGACGGGACCTCAACGACGCGTATCTGATCAACGCCGCCCTTCACATCCACCACGACGACCCGGCGTTCGGGTACCGGTTCATCGCCGATGAACTACCCGCCCACGGCATCACCGCCGGCGCCAATCGGGTGGCTAGGCTCGGCAAGGTGCAGCGCATCTGGTCGGTGTTCGCCAAGAAGAAGGGGCTGACCCGGCGGGCCGGGCCGCCGGTGCACGACGACCTGGTGCAACGCCGCTTCACCGCCGATGCCCCGGACCGGGTGTGGCTAACCGACATCACCGAGCACCCCACCGCCGAGGGCAAGCTGTACCTGTGCGCGATCAAGGACGTGTACTCCGGCCGGATCGTCGGCTACTCCATCGACTCGCGGATGAAGGCATCCCTGGCCGTCGCGGCGTTGTCCAACGCGGCCCGACTCCGGGACCCGACCGGCACGATCGTGCACTCGGACAGGGGCAGCCAATATACGTCGTTCCGGTTCACCACCCACCTCGTCGCCGCCGGCGTCGACGCCTCCATCGGCATCGTCGGTGACGCCCTCGACAACGCCCTCATGGAATCCACGATCGGCCTGTACAAGACCGAACTGATCAAACCGCGGCGGCCGCGGCGCAGCCTCGCCCAGGTCGAGCTGGCCACCGCGGAATGGGTCGACTGGTACAACCACCACCGCCTGCACTCCGCGATCGGACACCGCCCACCCGCCGAACACGAATCGATGTTCTACGCTCACCAACAGCCCGACCAGCCGGAGCTGGTCACAGTCTGAGGACTCCACCAGACTCGGGGCGGTTCAGCGATGATCACCTGTGCTGTCTCGTCGGTCCGTAGCCCGCGCATCGGTCTCAATCGGTGTTTGAGCTGGCTGTGATCAGCCTCGATCGGATTGTTGGCGTACTGCTCGACGTGGTGCCACGCGGACGGGATCAGCTCGTCGAGCACGCTGGGGTAGACCGGCGCGGCGTCGGTGACCACCTCGCTGGGTGTCACCTTCAACGTCGACAGCGCCTGGCGGAAGAACCGCCGGGCCGCGTCGGCGTCCCGGCGGGCCGAGACCAGCACGTCGATGACCTGCCCGTTCTCGTCGACCGCCCGGTACACGTACCGCCACACCCCGTTGACTTTGACGTACGTCTCATCAACGTGCCACCTGTCGCCTGGTGAGTGGCGGCAGAAGCGGGCGGCGTCGGCCAGCAGTGGGGTGAACCGCTGCACCCAGCGGTACACGGTGACGTGATCGACCTCCACGCCACTTTCGACCAGCAGTTCTTCAACATCCCGGTAGGACAAGCAGTAGCGCAGATACCAGCGTGCCGCGACCACGATCACCTCCGGCGGGAACCGGAACCCGGCGAACGCCGACTTCGGAGGCAGCCACGGGTCGGGTCGGGTCGATGACGTCACTGCTCCAGCCTGCCTCGATCTTGCCAACGCTCAACGCAACGGAGCCGCTCTACCCCCGTAGCACGCCGTTGACGCGTTCCAGCAGGGCTGTCAGGTCGGCTTGTGCCGAACTGCGGGTGAGCGTGCGGGCGGACGGCTGAGGGCGGGGGCTGCAGTCGAACGTCGGGCCGGTGGAGCACCGGGCTCACCCTGGCGGTGTTTGACCTGCTGCAACGCGCCGACGGCGCCGAGCTGCTGAACCGGCACTTGGCCCAGCCCCGTGCCGAGCTTGCCGAGCTGCTCGTCGGCCGCATCTCCGAACTCCTTGCGGATACTGACCGGAGAGTATACAAATAGCGAAGGAACCGATTCCGGCCGTCCGCGCACACCCGGCTACGGTGGCCCGCGGAACTTGGGGGACGATGTGATCGAAAGCTCGGCCACGTACCCGATCGCCGTCGAGGAGGACGCGAGCGCGGTTGCGGCGCTGCGTGAGGCCCTCGCGGAGGCGAACATCCCGACGCTGCTGATGGTCCTCGTGCAGCTCACCGGCGACCGTCATTGGCTGGCGGACCCGTACCGGCCCCAGCGCACCAAGGGGATGAGCGACAACGACACCGGCGGGCTGCCGCCGGAGGTCCAGGAGCTGATCCGCGGCGAGGCGTTTGACGCCATCCGGCGATGGCGCGCCGGCGAGCTGACCCCGATGGGTCTGCCGCCGGAGGAACTGTTCGTCGAGATGATGAGCGTCTGCGTTGGCGAGCCGGTCCCGCCGGAGTACGCGCCGATGATGGCCGAGGAGATGGGCTTCCGCGCGCGCGACGTCACCTGGGACACGTCGCCGGACCCCGAGGCGCTGAGCCGCTTCCACGTCCTGGTGATCGGTGCCGGGGTCTCCGGCCTGTGCACGGCCTTCAAGCTGGAGCAGGCCGGCATCCCGTACACGGTGATCGAGAAGAACGACGCCGTCGGCGGTACCTGGCTCGACAACCGGTATCCGGGTTGCGGGGTGGACACGCCGAGCCACCTGTACTCGTACTCATTCGCGCAGCAGGAGTGGCCGCACTACTACTCCAAGCGCCAGGACCTGCACGACTACCTGGAGCGGTGCGCCACCGAGTTCGGCGTACGGCACCGGATCCAGCTCCGCACCGAGGTGCGCTCCGCGCGCTACGACGCCGTGACGCACACGTGGACTGTCATGCTGCGCGGCCCCGACGGCACCGAGCGCGAAGTCGTCGCCAACGTGGTAATCAGCGCAGTGGGGCAGCTCAACCGGCCCTCCGTGCCGAACATCCCAGGGCGGGACACCTTTGCGGGGCCGGCGTTCCACTCCGCCCAGTGGCCGTCAGAGGTGGACGTGCGGGGCAAACGGGTCGCGGTGGTGGGCACCGGCGCCAGCGCGATGCAGCTCGTCCCGGCGATCGTGGACGAGGTCGCTCAGCTGACCGTGTTCCAGCGCTCGCCGCAGTGGACGGCACCCAGCGAGAACTACCGCCGCGAGGTCACCGACGGCATCAAACTCCTCATGAAGGAAGTGCCGCTCTACGCGGCCTGGTACCGGTTCCGCCTGGCGTGGGCCTTCAACGACAAAGTGCACGCCTCGCTGCAGGTGGATCCGGACTGGCCACACCCCGAGCGCTCGGTGAACGCGGTCAACGACGGGCACCGCCGCTTCTTCACCGACTACATGCTCGGCAAGCTGGGGGACCGCAGCGAGCTCATCCCCAAGGTACTGCCCGACTACCCGCCGTTCGGCAAGCGGATGCTGATCGACAACGGCTGGTTCGAGGCGATCACGCAGGACCATGTTGAGCTGGTGACCGAGTCCGTCGCGGAAATCCGCCCACACGGTCTGATCACTGCGGACGGTGCGGAGCACGAGGCGGACGTGATCGTGTTCGCGACCGGATTCGACAGCCGCAAGATGCTCGCGCCGATGGAGATCCGCGGGCGGTCCGGCCGGACCCTGCGCGAGACCTGGGGCGACGACGACGCCCACGCGTACCTCGGGCTCGCCATCCCGGACTTCCCGAACTTCTTCTGCCTGTATGGGCCGAACACGAACCTCGGCCACGGCGGCAGCCTGATCTTCCTGACCGAGTGCGGCGTCCGCTACATCATGGAGATCATCCAGGCGATGGTCTCCGGCGGACTGGCCGCCGTGGAGTGCCGCCTGGACGTCCACGACGCGTACAACGCCCGGGTAGACGCCGCGCACGGCCGGATGATCTGGACCCACACCGGGATGGACACCTGGTACCGCAACGCGCGGGGCCGGATCGTCACGAACTCGCCCTGGCGGGTCGTCGACTACTGGCAGATGACGCGCAGGGCGCGCCTGGAGGAGTTCCACGTGGAGGGAGCGTCGTGAGCGAGGTACTCATCGAGGTACGCCCAGACGGGGTCGCGACGCTGACCCTGAACGCGCCGGACCGCCGCAACGCGCTGACCGCGGAGATGGCCGACGAGATGGTGGCCGCCTGCGACGCGCTGGACGCCGACGAGCGGGTCGGCGCGGTGGTGGTGCAGGCGCAGGGCAAAGCCTTCTGCGCCGGGGCGCACCGCGACGTGCTCGCCGCGGTAGCGAAGGATCCTGCCGCCGACGGGGCGTATCGGACGCTGACCCGGATCTACGCCGCGTTCACCCGGGTCGGGCGGCTCGCGGCGCCGACGATCGCGGCCGTCCGTGGGCCCGCGGTCGGCGCCGGGATGAACCTGATGCTGGCCACGGATCTGCGCGTGGTGGCCGACGATGTGCGGCTGGCGTCCGGCTTCCTGCCGCTGGGCGCACACCCCGGCGGCGGGCACTTCACCCTGCTGAGTCGGACGGCGGGGCGCGAGGTGGCGGCGGGGATCGGGCTGTTCGGGGCAGCGCTCACCGGCCGGGAGGCGGTGCAGCGCGGTCTCGCGTTCGCGTCCAGTCCTGCGGACCAGGTGGAGGCCGAGGCGATCCGGCTGGCGTCCACGGTGGCCAAGGACCCGGCGTTGGCCCGGGCGGCGGCCCGCTCGTTCCGTCTCCAGGCTGGCCCGCCCGGCGTCGGCTGGGACGTCGGCGTGCAGGTCGAGCACCCCGCGCAGATGTGGTCGTTCCGGCGCGGCCCACTCGGGGAGGCCTGAGTGGCCCTCACCCTCCCGCCCGCGGTGCTGCCGAAGTCCGCGGAGGCACTCCGCGCCGAGGTGCGGGAGTTCCTGACCGAGCAGCGCGCGTCCGGGGCGTTCGTGCCCGGCGTCGACACCTGGCTGTCCAGCTTCGACGCGGAGTTCAGTCGCCGGCTGGGGGAGCGCGGCTGGCTCGGGATGACCTGGCCCAAGCGGTACGGCGGACATGAGCGCTCGGCGCTGGAGCGGTTCGTCGTCATCGAGGAGCTGCTCGCGGCCGGCGCGCCCGTCGCCGCGCACTGGGTGGCGGACCGGCAGTCCGGCCCGTCGCTCCTGCGGTTCGGCACCGAGAAGCAGCGCCAGACGTTGGTGCCCGCGATCGCCCGGGGCGAGTGCTACTTCGCGATCGGGATGTCCGAACCGGACAGCGGCTCCGACCTCGCCTCGGTGCGCACGAGAGCAACCCCGGACGGCGAGGGCTGGCGGCTCGACGGCACCAAGGTGTGGACCAGCGGCGCGCACCATTGCCACTACATGATCGCGCTCTGCCGGACCGGCCCGGACCGGCACGGCGGGCTCACCCAGTTCGTGGTGGACCTGTCCGCGCCGGGCGTGCAGATCCGTCCGATCGAGCTGCTGACCGGGGAGCACCACTTCAACGAGGTCGTGCTCGACAACGTGTACGTCCCCGGCGAGATGCTGCTCGGCACGGAGGGCGACGGCTGGAAGCAGGTCACCTCGGAGTTGGCGAACGAGCGCAGCGGCCCCGAGCGATTCCTCAGCACCGCGCAGCTCCTGGTCGAGCTGGCGAGGTACGCCGAGGCCGCACGGGACACCCGCACGCTGGCCACCCTCGGCGGGCTCTTCGCGCAGATGTGGTCGATCCGGCAGTTGTCCCTGCGGGTCGCCGGGGCGCTGGACCGGGGCGCCTCCGTCGAGGTCGAGGCGGCGCTGGTGAAGGACGTCGGCACCCGCTTCGAGCAGGAGGTCGTCGACGCGGTCCGCGTCGCGCTGGCCGGGAACGTGGACCGGGACAGCCGGGCGGCGGCACTGCTGACGCATGCCGTGCTGCACAGCCCGGGTTTCACGCTCCGGGGCGGCACCACCGAGATTCTCGGGGTCATCGTGGCGAGAGGGCTGGGGCTGTGAGCGACGAACGTGAGCTGCTGGCCGGTGCTGTCACCGACCTGCTGACAGACCACTGTGGGCCAGATCGGGTCGCCGCCGCCGACGGCGGCTGGGACGAGGGGTTGTGGCGGCACCTCGACCGCGCAGGGTTGACCGGCATCGGCATCCCCGAGGAGGCGGGCGGCTCCGGCGGCGACGTGGCCGACGCGGCGGTCGTCGCGCGGCTCTGCGCGAGCTTCGCCGCCCCGGTGCCGATCGCGCCGACGCTGCTCGTCGCCCCGTGGCTGCGGGACGCGGCCGGGCTCGCGCAACGGCCCGGCCCGGCGGCCGTCGCCGGGAAGGCCGACGTGACGGCGGTACGCGCCGACGGTGGCTGGACGCTGCACGGCGAGGCCCGCGGGGTGCCGTGGGGAGGGTGCGCGGCCAGCGTGCTGGTCCTCGCCTCGACAGATGAGGGGCTGGCGCTCGCGGAAGTCGTCGGGGCCGCCGCCACGCCCGGGACCAGCCCGGCCGGCGAGCCGTCCGACACGCTGCGGTTCCACGGCCTCGGCCTCCCCGACGAGCGGGTGCGCCCGGTCACCACCGAACTCCTCGGCGAGCTCCGGCTGCGCCAGGCGCTGGCAACCACGGTGATGCTCGCCGGGGCGCTCGACCGGGTGCTGCAGCTGACCCGGCGGTACGTCGGGGAACGGGTGCAGTTCGGCAAGCCGATCTCCTCGTTCCAGCTGGTCAAGCAGAAGGTCGCCGTCCTCGCCGGCGAGGTGGCCGTGGCCGGTGCGGCAGCGGACGCGGCGGTGCTCGCAGTGGCGGCAGGTTCCACCGACGCCGCACCGGCCGTGCTCGCCGCCCGCGTCCGGGCGGCGCGCTCGGCCACCGCGGCGACCGCGATCGCGCACCAACTCCACGGCGCGCTCGGCTTCACGAGGGAGCACCAGTTGCAGCACTTCACCCGGCGGCTCTGGGCCTGGCGGGACGATGGCGACGCCGAGGGCACGCTCCAGGAGGAACTGGGCCGGATCCTGGCCGAGCGCGGGGCCGCGGGTTTCTGGCCCACCGTTGTCCGGGCGGGGGTGTGACGATGGAGATCACCGCACTGTCGGTGTACCGGCCCGCTTGGGCCGACGCCCGGGGCCGCCGGATGCTCGGCCCGGACGAGGACGTCACCACGCTCGCGGTCGCCGCGGCCACGGGGCTGGGCGGGGAGGCACTGGTCGCGGTGGCGCGGGTCGTGCTCGTGACCCGCCGCCCGGACGCGACCCTGGGCACGTTCCCGGAGATCGTGCTCCAGGCCCTCGGCCTCGACCCGGCCACCCCGGTGGAGGAGCGGCTCGGCGGCGCGCCGTCCACGCTGGACGCCCTGCTGTCCGCCGCGCCGGGGACGCTGGTGATCGGCGTGGACCCGGCGGCCCCGGCGGCCGCGGGGGCGGCGCTCACCGGCCCGGGCGGGCTGTCGCTGGAGCGGGCGGACACGGTCCGCCACAGCGTCCCGGTCCGCACCCGGGCCACCGGCGATGCCACCGACCGGGTGTACGACGACCCGCGGCTGCTGCGGGAGCGGGGCTGGCGGCGGGCGCTGCCCGGCGCGGGAGAGGCGACCGTCGTCGCCGGGCTCCCCGACCGCGACGTTCGCAAGCTCGCCGAGGGAGCGCACGGGGTGCCCGACGCACAGGAGGCAGCTGCCCCGATCTTCGCGCTGGCCCGGGGGCCCGGACTCCTGGTCGCGGTCGAGAACGGGCACAGCGTCTCCGCCCGGGTCACCGGCGACGCCCCTTGCACGGTGACCGCCCGTACCCCGCACACCGCCCCGGAGACCTGGGCGCCCCGCACCCCGGCCGAGATCCCCGCCTCGCTCGCCTCCTACGAGCGGGCGCTGGAGGCCAAGGTCGGCCTCAAAGCGGGGGAGTGCCGGGACTGCGGCGAGCGCAGCCTCCCGCCGCGGACCCGCTGTCTCCACTGCGGCGGAATGGACACCCAGGACCTCGTCGCCCTGCCCCGGAGCGGGGAGGTCTACTCGATCGTCACGATCCACGCCACGGTGCCCGGCAAGCACGGGCCGTACTCGCTCGCGGTCGTGGGCCTCGCGGGCACCTCGCTGCGGACGCTCGCGCACGTCACCGACGCCGAGGCCGGCAGCGCGCGGATCGGGGACCCGGGCGCGCTGGTGCTGCGCTGCGTCGCCGTCCGCGCCGGAGTGCCCGACTACGGATACGCCTTCCAACCCGAGGAGCAGCCGTGAGAGATGTGGCCATCGTCGGGGCGGGGATGATCCCGTTCGGCGAGCTGTTCGACCAGGGCATCAAGGACATGGTCGCCCGCGCGTTCGACGCGACGCTCTCTTCCGTGGACAAGGGCATGCGGCCGGACGAGATCGGTGCCGCGTGGTTCAGCGAGGTGCAGAGCGTCGACGGGTTCCCGGCCGGGCTGCTCGCGGACAGCTGTGGCCTCGACGACATACCGGTGACCCGGGTGGAGAACGCCTGCGCCAGTGGCAACGACGCCCTGCGCAACGCGCTCTACGCGGTCGGCGGCGGGTACGTTGACGTCGCGCTCGTGCTGGGCACCGACAAGATCCGGGACACCTCGGCCAGCTCCACGTTCTGGGACTGGATGAGCACCAACCGGGACACGGCCTGGGACCTGCCGCTGGCGCTGATCTCGCCGGCCAGCTTCGGGCTGCACGTCGCCCGGTACATGCACGAGTTCGGCGCCACCCGCGAGCACCTCGCGATGGTCGCGGTGAAGAACCACCACAACGGCGCCAACAATCCCTACGCCCACCTGCGGTACGAGGTGACGATCGAGCAGGTGCTGTCGGCGCCGATGGTGGTGGAGCCGTTCGGGCTGCTCGACTGTGTGCCGCAGAGCGACGGCGCGGCCGCAGTCCTGCTCGCCGGCCGGGACGTGGTGGACCGCTATACCGACCGGCCGGTCTGGGTCCGTGGGGTCGGCACCGGAATGGACCGGGTGCTGCACGCCGAGAAGGCGAACCTCGCACGATTCCCGGCCACGGCGAAGGCGGCGAAGCAGGCGTACGCGATGGCGGGCATCGGGTCCGAGCGCATCGACGTCGCCGAGGTGCACGACTGCTTCACCGGCGTCGAGATGATGACGTACGAGGAGCTCGGGTTCTGCGGCCGCGGCGAGGCCCCGCGGTTGCTGGAGAAGGGCGCGACCACCCTCGGCGGGCGGCTGCCGGTCAATCCCAGTGGCGGGCTGAAGTCCAAGGGGCACCCGCCGGGCGCCACCGGCCTCGCGCAGTGCACCGAGCTGTTCGAGCAGCTGCGTGGCGAGGCAATCAACCAGGTGGACGGCGCGCGCTGGGCCCTCGCCCACAACGTGGGCGGCCCGACCGCGGTCTCCGCCGTGACGATCCTGGAGGGTCCCGATGCATGAGCTGAACGGCAAGGTCGCGGTCGTTACGGGCGCGGCGCAGGGCATCGGCCGCGCGGTGGCGTTCGCGCTCGCTGAGCAGGGCGCCCGGGTGGCGCTGCTGGACCGGGACGGCGACGGCGTCGCGCGCGCCGCCGCGGAGCTGGGTGACCGCGCTCTCGCGCTCGCGGTCGACGTCGGGGACGAGGCCGCCGTCACGGAGGCCGCGGACCGCGTCGAACGAAAGCTCGGCCCGCTCGCCGTCTGGGTGAACAACGCCGGCATCACCCGTCCGGCGATGCTGCCGTCGATGTCGGCGGACGACTTCGACCTGGTGCTGCGCGTGCACGCCCGCGGTACATTCCTCGGCCTGCGGGAGGCGGCCCGGCGGATGGGCGCCGGGGGCTCGATCATCAACGTCACCTCGTCCGCTGGGCTGGACGGCACGATCGGGCAGATCAACTACGCCGCCGCCAAGGGCGCGATTGTGGCGATGACGAAGTCCGCCGCCCGGGAGCTCGGCAAGGCCGGGATCCGGGTCAACGCGGTGTCGCCCGCCGCGGCCACTCCGATGACCGAGAAGATCCGGACGGACGAGCGGTTCGCCGCGCGCTACCTGGAGCGCATCCCGCTGCGGCGATGGGGTGAGCCGGACGAGGTGGCGGAGGCGTTCGTGTTTCTCGCCGGGGCCACGTCCCGGTACGTCACCGGCCAGGTCCTCTGCGTCGACGGTGGCACCTACATGGCCAGCTGACGTGGAAGGCATGGTTCCGGCGGAGCTGACCCCGGACGAGGCGCGGGTCGCGGCGCGGATCGCAGAGTTTCTGACCCCGGGCTGCCGGGTGGCGATCGCGGACGGGGCCGGGGCTCCGGTCGGACTGGGCCGCCCGCTGGCGTACGCCGCCCGGCAGGTCGGCGGGGTGCGGCTGCTGCTCGGCTGGTCGTTCACCCTGCCGGTGCCTGAGGACCCGGTAGCGTTCCCGGAGGTGCGGACGCTGCTCGGCGGGTACGCGCTGCGGCGGGCGTTCGGCGGCGGTGTGCGGTACCTGCCGGTCCGGCTCAGCGCGGTCCCGGCGTTGTTCGCCTCGGCGTGGCGGCCGGACGTGCTGCTGGCCGGGCTGCGGCCCACGCCGGGCGGGTTGGGCTTCGGCAGCGAGGTCGCCTGGATGCGCGCCGCGGTCGACGCCGGCGCGCACGTGCTCGCGGAGGTGAACCACGCGCTCCCGGCCGCCAGCCGCGAGCCCGCGCTGCCCGCCGGCCGGGTGACGATCGTGAGCGAGGTGGAGCGGCCGCCGCTGGAGCTGCTACGGCCCCGGGTCGACGACGTGTCCGACGCGGCGGGCCGGCATGTCGCCGCGCTGGTGCGGCCCGGCTCGGCGGTCCAGTTTGGCCCGGGCACGATCGGCGACGCCACGCTGCGGGCGCTGGACGTCCCGGTGCGCATTGACTCCGGGATCGTCGGCGACGCGGTGCTGGATCTGGACCGGCGGGGCCTGCTGGAGGGCGTTCCGCTCGCCACCTACGTCGCCGGGACGGCGGCGGCGTACCGCTGGGCCGACGGGCGGGCGATCACCGCGCGGCTGGAGCACACCCACGACCTCACCCGGCTGTCCCGGCAGCCGCTGGTCGCCGTGAACACCGCGCTCGAACTGGACCTGGTCGGCCAGGTCAACGTCGAGGGCTTCGGCGGGGACGTGGTGGCCGGGGTGGGCGGCCACCCGGACTACGCCGTCGCTGCGGCCCGGGCGATCCGGGGTCTGAGCGTGGTCGCGCTGCCCACCCGGCGCGGTGGGCACCGCACACTCGTCGACCGGCTGTCCGCGCCCACCTCCACCGCCCGCTCGGACGTCGACGTGGTCGTCACCGAGCACGGGTCGGTGGACCTGCGCGGCCGCACCGACGCCGAGCGCACGGCCGCGCTGCGGCGCCTGTGGGAGTGTTGAGGCTCCGGGACGAACTGGGATGAGCGGGGGCGTCGCCGCCCGGGGCCGCGGGACGCTGCCCGGGCGCAGACTTCGCCCTGCCTGCCCGTCCGGACCGGTGCTGATCCGCGCCCTTGGGCAGGTGCAGGTTCCGACCGTCCCACCCGAGTTTCGATATCCCGAGGTTCTTGACCCGCCGGGGCCCTTGTGTATACCGTCCGGTCAGTATCAATGTGATGCTCGTTACAGGTCTCCAAAGAGGAGTAGCCACGTGACATCCAGTACGAGGGGAGCCCAGGTGCGGACCGATGACGCACCGGACGGCCCGGGCCGACCGGCGGTGCTGGCGGTCGCGGACCTGACCGCCGGCTACGCCAAGCACACCGTCCTGCGGGGCGTCGGGCTCACGGTCGGCGAGGCCGAGCTGGTGGCCCTGCTGGGGCACAACGGGGCCGGCAAGACGACCCTGCTGCGCTCGGTCACCGGCCAGGTCAAGCCCGCCGGTGGCCGGGTGGCCCTGGACGGCGGGGACTTCACCGGCCGGCCGCCCTCGGCCACCGCGGTCGCGGGCATGAGTCTCGTGCCGCAGGGCCAGGGGGTGTTCCCCTCGCTGACGATCGAGGAGAATCTCACGCTCGCCGCCGCCACCGGCGGCAAGCGCGGCGCCTCGGCGAGCACGCTGGCCGAGACGAAGGCGTTCGTCTTCGACCTCTTCGGGATCCTCAAGCATCGCCCGAAGGACCGCGCCGGATCGCTCTCCGGCGGGCAGCGCCAGATGCTCGCGATCTCGATGGCGCTGATGACCCAGCCACGGCTGATGCTCCTCGACGAGCCGTCCACGGGCCTCGCCCCGGTGCTCGTCGACGAGGTGCTCGCCGCGGTGCGCACGGTGAACCGGGAACTCGGCACCAGCGTCCTGGTCGTCGAGCAGGACATCAAGCGGGTGCTGGGCGTCGCCGACCGGGCGTACGTCCTGAAGCTGGGCGCCCTCGTCTTCGCGGGGACTCCGGCGCAGCTGGAGACGAGGGACTGGGCAGAGCTCTTCTGAACGCGCACCACCCGGGCCTGGTTGCGCCCGGCCCACCTTGAGAGGAGAAGCCGTGAAGTTCGGAGCAGGTCGGCGGCGGCTGGTCGCGATAGCGGCGGTGGCCGCACTGGGTACCTCGGCATGTGGAGGGGCCGCCCAGGGCGGCGACGCCTCCGTGACCAAGGACGGCGTGACGACGTACAAGATGGGCGTCGCGATGGCGCTGTCCGGCAGTCAAGCGGCGCTGGGGCAGGACTTCGTCACGTTCGTGAAGTACGGCGTCGAGGACGCGAACAAGCAGTACAAGGCGGACGGTTTCCAGATCGAGCTCGTCACCGAGGACACCGCCGGCACCGCCGACGTCGGCCTCAGGGCGTTCAACAAGCTCACCTCGGTCGAGCAGGCGCCGGTCGTGTTCACGGCGTGGAGCGCGGTCGTCAAGGCGATGGTGCCGGCCGCGAAGGACGTCGGCGTCGCGCTGATTAACAGCGGCGCGAACAGCCCCGAGCTGGAGGGCGCCGGCGAGAACCTGCGCAACTTCTTCCCGCTCGCCTCCAACGACGTCGCCGCGGTCAGCACGTACATGGCCGAGACGCAGAAGAAGAAGCGGGCCGCAATCATCCACGTCGACAACGCGACGGGGCAGGGCGCGACGGAGGTCTACAAGAAGTCGTTCGAGAAAGCCGGCGGCGAGGTCGTCGCGGTCGAGTCGATCCGGCAGGACGCGGTCGACGCCTCGGCGCAGGTCGCGAAGGTGCTCGCCGCGAAGCCGGACACCATCCACATCCACGCGCTGCTCGGTGAGGCGCCGGTCATCTTCAAGGCGCTGCGCGAGCAGGGTTCGACGATTCCCCTCACCACTTACGCGGGGCTCGGCGAGGCCGTGGCGGTGCGCACCGCGGCCGGCTCGTCGATGGACGGGCTGGTCTACACGACGCTGGCGAACACCTCGGCGGAGGACCCGAAGATCGCGGCACTGGTCGAACGGTTCAAGAAGGAGAAGAACCGCGAACCGGCCGGCCTCTCCTACGACGTCTACATGTACGACAGCGCGTTCTTCTTCGCCGAGCTGGTCAAGGGCCTGCGCGCCGCCAACAAGCCGGTGACCGGGGAGAACATCCTCAAGGCTATCGGCGACACCGACAGCTTCCCGCTGCCG
Source organism: Micromonospora sp. NPDC005206 (assembly GCF_040608175.1). Taxonomy (NCBI): domain Bacteria; kingdom Bacillati; phylum Actinomycetota; class Actinomycetes; order Micromonosporales; family Micromonosporaceae; genus Micromonospora; species Micromonospora sp. NPDC005206. The sequence goes on along the minus strand of NZ_JBEXHU010000024.1, from coordinate 97,100 downwards.
CTGCAGAAGTCGACCGAGTTCACTGACACGGGCACCGTCCGCAAGCCGGTGATCCTCAAGCAGATCGCGGCGACCGCGGACAACCCGGCCAAGGACAAGGCCGTCGCGACCATCGAGCCCTAGCCGACCCATCTCCCGCCGCCCCACCCCAGGGGCGGGGCGGCGGGACCCCCTGAACCGAGGGACGACCATGGACCTGCTCCTCCAGCTCGCCAAGAACGGCGCGATCATCGGGCTGCTCTACGGCCTGTTCGCGTACGGCATGAGCCTGATCATCTCGACGACCGGCGTGCTGCACTTCGCCCACGGGTTCACGCTCGTCGGCTCCGCGTACACGTTCTGGTGGCTGTTCCAGGGCCACGGCGTCCACCCGCTGCTCGCGGCGGTGATCACCCTGGCGGCGGCCGGGGCGATCGGTGTGCTGATCGAGCTCGGCATCTACCGCCCGCTGCGGCGCCGCCGGGCGGGGGAGATGGTCTTCCTCGTCGCCTCGCTCGCGGTGCTGACCCTTGGCCAGAACCTGCTGGTGCTGCTCTTCGGCACCGACCCCAAGCCCACACCGCCCTCGGACTTCATGTCGTGGAACGCCTCGTTCGGGCCGCTGCTGATTCGCACGTTCGACCTGCTGGTGATCGCGGCGAGCCTCACGGCGTTCGCCGGCCTGTACCTGCTCCAGACCAGGACCGCGGTCGGGCTGTCGTTCCGCGCCGTCGGGGACAACCCGCACCGCGCGGAGACCCTCGGCATCCGGCTCCAGCACACGTACGTGTGGGTGTTCCTGGCCGGCTCGGTGGTCGCGGGGCTGCCCGCGGTGCTGCTCGCCGTGCAGAACCCCGTCACCCCGTCCATGGGCTTCGACCTGCTGGTGAAGGCGGTCATCGCGCTGGTCATCGGCGGCGTCGGCAGCATGCCGGGCGCGCTGCTGGGCGGCGTCCTGATCGGGCTCGTCGAGAGCCTAGCCGTCTACCAGCTCCCGACGCACTGGGCCGAGTTCGTCCTGTTCGCGGTCCTGTTCCTGTTCGTCGTGATCCGGCCGAACGGCCTGACCCGCAACACGCTGCGGTCGGCATGACCGCGGCCGCCGCCGTCGCCACAGAAGGGGCCGCGTCAGCATGGCTTTCTATCTGAGCAACCTGATCGCGCTGCTGGCGATCTTCATCATCCTCGGGATGTCGTTCAACCTGCTGATGGGGAACGCCGGGCTGTTCTCGATCGCACACGGCGCCTTCTTCGGCCTCGGCGCGTACACCACCGGCCTGCTGATGCGCGATGCGGGCTGGGGATTCCTGCCCGCGCTGCTGGCCGCCTGCGCGTTGTGCGCGCTGATCAGCATGATGCTCGGCATCGCCGCCAGACGGGTCACCGACGTGTACCTGGTGATCCTCACGCTGGCCTTCCAGGTCGGGGCCATCGAGATCATCCGCAATTCCGAGCTGACCGGCGGAGCGGGCGGCCTGATCGGCATCCCGAGGCCGGATCTCCTCGGGGCGGTGCTGATCACGCCCGAGGAGGTTGCCACCCTCGCCGTCGTCTTCTGCCTGCTGGTCGCGGCCCTCCTACGGGGCGTGGTGCGCTCGCCGTTCGGCCGCTCGCTCAAGGCGTTGCGGGAGGACGAGTTGGCGGCCCGCTCGCTCGGCAAGGCCACTCCCGCCGCGAAGATCAAGGCGTTCGCGCTCTCCTCGGCGCTGGCAGGGATGGCAGGCGCGCTGTTCGCCGTCCAGGTGCGGTACATCAGCACCGCCGACTTCGGCCTCGACCGCTCAATCGAGGTCCTGTCGCTGACGATCATCGGTGGGCTCGCGGTGTGGTGGGGGCCGTTCGTGGGCGCCGCGGTCGTGCTGCTGATCCCCGAGGCGCTCACCTACCTCGACCTGCCGGACACGCTCGTCGGCGCGGTGAAGGGCTTCGCGTTCTCGCTGCTGCTGCTCGCGTTCCTGCTGTTCCGGCCGCAGGGCATCGCGGGCCGGCGGCGCCGGGAGGCCGCGTCCACTCCGGCGGCGAGTGTGGTCTCGAGGCAGCGGGAGGAGGAGTCGATCCTGCTCCCCGAGGCCGCCTCCCCGGTCGACGGGCGTTCTGGCGGCGACGCACTGCGGTGCGAGGGTGTGTCGATCTCGTTCGGCGGCCTCACCGCGGTCGACGACGTCACGCTGACGCTGCGGCCGGGCAGCATCACCGGCCTGGTCGGTCCGAACGGCGCCGGCAAGACCACGCTGTTCAACCTGCTCTCCGGGCTGCTGGACCCGAACACCGGCCGCGTGTACTTCGGCGAACGCGACATCACCCGGTCCCCATTGGACGCCAGGGCGCGGGGCGGAATTGTCCGGTCGTTCCAGGAGATGCGGCTGTTCGGCGGCATGACGGCGCGGGAAAACCTGCTCCTTGCGCTCACCCCGAAAAGCGACGAGCGGCTGCTCACCCCGGGCGTGGTGCTCGGCGGCAAGCACGGACCCGAGCGGGAGCGCCTGGCCCGGGCCGACGAGATGCTGGAGTACCTCGGCATCGCCCACCACGCCGACACAAACGCCGGCGACATGTCGTACGCCGAGCAGAAGTTGCTCATGATGGGGCGGCTACTCGCCACGAAGGCCGACTGCTACCTGTTGGACGAGCCCATGTCTGGGTTGGACGCCGCCGGGCGGGAACGCATCCTCGCGCTGCTGCGGGACACCGTCGCGCAGGGCGCCACGATCTGCCTCGTCGAGCACAGCCTCGACGTGATCCGCAGCGTCTGCTCCTGGGTCGTGTTCCTCGCCGACGGAAAGCTCGTCAGAGAGGGCCCGACCGCGGAGATCACCGGCGACCGCGAGCTTGCCGCGATGTACTTCGGAACATGAGAGGAACCAGAGTGGACGGAACCGTGATCGTCACTGGCGCCGCCCGGGGGCAGGGGGCCGCCGAGGCGCGTCTGCTCGCCGGGCAGGGCGTGGCGGTCGTGCTCACCGACGTACTCGACGCAGTGGGCGAGGATCTCGCGGACGAGTTGGGGGACCAGGTAATCTACGCCCACCTCGACGTCACGTCCGAGGCGGACTGGGCGCGCACCGTGGAGCTCGCCGAGCGGACGTTCGGCCCGGTGCGCGCGCTGGTGAACAATGCCGGCGTGAGCCACCGCGTCGGGCTGATGGAGATCGACCTCGGCGACTGGAACCACGTCCTCGATGTCAACCTCACCGGCCCGCTGCTGGGGATGCGCGCCTGCGTCCCGTCGATGCGACGTGCGGGTGGCGGGTCGATCGTCAACGTCAGCTCGATCGCCGGGCTGACGGCATACTCCGCCTCCGCGTACTCGGCGAGCAAGTGGGCGCTGCGTGGGCTGACCAAGGTCGGCGCGCTGGAGCTCGGCCCGTCCCGCATCCGGGTCAACTCCGTCCACCCGGGACTGATTGAGACGCCGATGCTCGGCGACGCGCCCCAGGCGATGCTCGACGCGTTCGCCAGCCTCACCCCACTGGGTCGGGGCGGGCGGGCGGAGGAGGTGGCGGCGCTGGTCGCGTTCCTGTGCTCCGACGGGTCGAGCTACATCAACGGCGCGGAGATCGCGGTCGACGGCGGCTTCACCGCCGCGGGCCAGATGCAGGGTGTGCTCGGCGCGATCGAGCGCACGACCGGGGGGCCCGCCACGCTGCGTGTCCCGCAGCGAGAGGAGTAGCAATGAAGTTCGGGTATCTGCTGGCCGGCCAGTTCCTGGAGGGCGAGGACCCGCAGGCCCAGCTCGGCCAGGCGCTGGAGCAGGTGCGGGCCGCGCGGGAGGCCGGGTTCGGCTCGATCTGGGTGACCCAGCACTTCCTCGCGGACTTCCAGTTCCTCCAGCCGATCCCGTTCCTCTCCCGGGTCGCCGCGGAGGCCGAGGGGATGTCCCTTGGCACCGCAGTGCTGCTGGCACCGATGTACCCGCCGGTGCTGCTGGCCGAGGAGCTCGCCACGCTGGACGTGCTCTGCGGCGGCAGGCTGATCGTCGGGGCCGGGGCCGGGTACCGCGAGGAGGAGTTCCAGGCGCTCGGCGTACCGCGGAAGGTGCGGGCCGGTCGGCTCGCCGAGACCGTGAAGCTGCTTCGACAGCTGTGGAGCGGCAAGCCGGTCACGTACAGCGGCAACGGCGTCGAGCTGAACGAGGCCCGGCTCCGGCTGCTGCCCGCGAACCGGGAGGCCACTCCGTTCTGGATCGGGGCCACCGGACCGAAGGGCGTCGCCCAGGCCGCGCGCATCGGAGACGAGTGGTTGGTGTCGCCCGAGTTGCCGATCGGCACGATCGTCGAGCGCCAGCAGTGGTATCGGGACGCGCTGCCCGAGGGCGTGCGCGCGGAGGACAAGCAGTTCCCGATCCTGCGCGAGGCGTACTGCGCGGCGAGCTACGACGACGCCGTGCGGATCGCCCGGCCGGCGCTGGAGACCAAGTACGCGGCGTACGCCCGGTGGGGTCACGAGGTCGGCTCGTTCGACGAGATGGCCCGGGACTCGTTCGTGCTCGGGGACGTCGATCGGTGCGTCGAGCAGGTCGAGCGGTACCGCGCCGAGGTGAACACGTCGTTCCTCGGCCTGCGGATGCAGTGGCCGGGGCTCCAGCACTCCGACGTGCTCGCGAGCATCGCGGCCTACGGCGACGTGATCGCGCGGTGCTCGCGGTGAGCGCGAGCGCGCCGGACTCTATGGGAGGTGTGATGACCCAGGACATGGCCGGGGTAACGATCGGCGCTCTGCTGAAGCGGGCGATCGAGCGGTCCGGCGACCGCGAGGCCTGTGTGGACGGTTGGCGGCGGCTGACGTACCGCGAGCTTTCCGCGGAAGCGGACCGCTACGGCCGGGCCCTGATGGCGCTCGACATCTCCTCCGGCGACCGCGTCTCGATCTGGATGGGCAACCGGCTGGAATGGGTCTGCTTCTACCTTGCGGCGGCCCGCATCGGCGCGGTGCTCGTGCCGGTGAACACCGGTCTCACCGTGGACGAGGCGGCGTACGTCGTCGGCCAGTCAGACTCGGTGATCCTTGTCGTCGGGGACCGGATCCGGGACCGGGACCTGGCCGCCGATGCGCTCGCGGTGCTCCGGGACGACCGGGTCAGCGCGCACACGGTCGTCGTGGCCGGGGAGGGCTGCCCGGAGGGGGCGCTGCCGCTGGACGATCTGCTCGCGCGGGCGGATGAGACCTCTGAGGCCGACCTTGCCGCACGGCTGTCCACCGTGGACGCCGACGACGTGGTGCTGATGCTCTACACCTCGGGGACGACCGGGTTCCCCAAGGGCGCGATGCACTCGCACAAGGTCATCCGGAACATGTGCGACGCCGCCGACCGGATGCGGATCTCGTCCGAGGACACGCTGGTGCTGTACCTGCCGCTGTTCCACGTCTTCGGCGCCGCGGCCCTGCTCAGCTTCATGTACGCGGGCGGCCGCATCGTGCTGCAGCGGTCGTACGACGTGGCGCAGACGCTGGAGCTGATCGAGCGCGAGCGCGCCACGGTTGTGTACGGCGTCGCCACCATGTACTACGACCAGCTGCAGCACCCGACGTTCCCCTCCCGGGACCTGTCCCGGGTCCGCCTTTGCCTCGTGCCGGGCACCGGCGACCTGATCCGGCTGGTCTCCGAGAAGATCAGCCCCGCCATCAACGTGTACGGGATGACCGAGACAACCTCGATCACCACGCTGGCGGGCATCGAGGACCCGTTCGAGCGGCGGGGAGACACGGTCGGGTACCCGCTGCCCGGGTTCGAGGTGAAGATCGTCGGGCCGGCCGGCGAGTCGCTGCCGGCCGGGGAGAGCGGCGAGCTGGTGGTCCGCGGGCACCCGGTGATGCTCGGCTATTACAAGAAGCCGGAGGCCACCGCGGCCGTCCTCGACGACGAGGGCTGGTTCCGCACCGGGGACCTGGCGGCGCTGACCGAGGACGGGTATGTGCGGTACGGCGGCCGGATCAAGGATATGTACAAGGTCGGCGGTGAAAACGTCGACCCGATCGAGGTCGAGACCGCCCTCCTGCGCCACCCCGCGGTCGCGATGGCCGCGGTCGTCGGCGTGCCGGACGCGCGGCTGGAGGAGGTCGGCGTCGCGTACGTGCAACTACTGCCCGGCACCAGTGTGTCGCCGGAGGAGCTGCGGGAGTTCGTGCTCGGACACCTGGCCCGGTTCAAGGCGCCGCGGCATATCCAGCTGGTCGAGGTGTTCCCGATGACGGCGAGCGGCAAGATCAAGCGGTACCTGCTGCGGAAGCGGTTCCTGGAGGCGCAGACGTGAGCTCGCTGGAGGAGCAGCAGGTGGAGGCATTCGCCCCGGGGCTGCTGCCGGCCCACCTCGGGATGACGATGAAGCGCTGCGGGGACGGCTCCGCGGTGGTCTGCCTGCCGTTCCGGGAGGTACACCGGCAGCACCTCGGCGTGCTCCAGGGCGGGGTCACCGCTACGCTCATCGATGTCGCGATGGCGTGGGCGGTCTCGTCGCTGATCCATCCGCGGTCGGCGCCGACGATCGACCTCAACGTGCAGTACCTACGGCCGGTCGTTGACGAGGATCTGGAGTGTGAGGCCACCGTAATCCGGGCGGGACGGTCCGTCGCCACCGCCCGGGCCGAGGTGACGACGAACACGGGAGCGCTCGTGGCGGTCGGTACGGGGACATTCTTGGTCAGGCCGTCGTGGTAGGACGAGCAGCATGAACATACGGGTAGCCACCGAGCAGGCTCCGCGGACGTCCCGCCGTGCCCTCGCGGAGGAGCAGCGCCGTCGCGCGATCCTCGACGCGGCGACCAGCCTGTTCGACGAGCGCGGGTTCCACGGCGCCACCACCGACGACATCGCCGAGGCGGCCGGGGTCACCAAGCGCACGCTCTACCGGTACATGTCGAGCAAGGAGCAGATCCTCTTCGAGATCCACGACCGTTTCCTGAACCGGACCGTGTTCGAGGAGGTCACCGGGGCGGGCACAGCGGTGGAGCGCTTCGAGCACATGCTCCGCACGCACGTCAACGTGGTCGCCAACCACACGCAGGAGATCCGCGTCTTCATGGAGGAGCGGAAGCACCTACCGGAGGATAAGAAGCAGGAGATCTACCGGGGACGCGACACGTACGAGGCCGTGCTGCGGGACATCCTCACCGACGGCATGGAGTCTGGCGTGTTCGTGCGCGGGGACGTAAGGCTGCTCGCACAGGGCGTGCTGGGCGCGCTCACCGAGATGTACCGCTGGTACCGGCCGCGGCGGAACTCCCGGCCCGACGCCATTGCCCGCGTGGTGAGCGATCTGTTCCTCCGCGGCCTGCTGCCGCCGGGCGCCGACACCGCAGGCGAACCGGCGAGCTGGGTCGAGGGCGTGCCCGAGGTCGGGTCCACCGCGGACTCCGACGAGCCGATGGCTCGGATCATGCACGCGGCGACCGAGCTGTTCAGCACCCGTGGCTACCACGGCACGGCCACCCGCGAGCTCGCCGACGCGGCCGGACTGACCAAGGGCGCGCTGTTCTATCACGTGGGCCACAAGGCGGAGGTGCTGTTCGCGATCCAGAGCGCGGTCGTGGAGGAGGGCATCGCCATGCAGGGCGCGGTGCTCGACACGCCCGGCTCGGCCGCGCAGACGCTCGCCCGGATGGTGGTGGGGCACTTCCGGATCCTGCACAACTACCACCACTCAATGGCGGTGGTGAGCGAGGAGCTGAAGTACCTCGACCCCGAGCCGAAGGCGGCCGTGATCGCGCGGCGCGACCGCTACACCGCGGGGATCCAGGAGCTGCTGCGGGTGGCCAGGGAGGCGGGGGAGCTGCGGGTCACCGACGACCGCGTCGACACGCTGACGATCCTCGGCATGCTGAACTCCACGTACCGCTGGTATCGGCCCGGTGGACGGCTCTCCGCTGACGCGATCGGCGTGCAGCTCAGCGATCTGCTGCTGCACGGGCTGCTGGCGGGGGAGGCACGCTGATGGTCGAGGTGAAGATCGAGGGCCGCTGCGCGTGGGTGAGCCTGGCGCGGCCGGACCGCCGCAACGCGGTGGACCGGCACATGGTCGCGGCGCTGCGGGAAGTCTTCGACGACATGGCGGGCCACGAGGACGTGGACGCGCTCGTGCTGCGCGGCCTCGGTCCGAGCTTCTGCGCCGGCGGGGACATCGCGGAGTTCCGGGAGCTGGGCGAGCTGGGCCCGGCCGAGTGCGAGGCGGTGTTCGCGGGGCATGTCGCGATGCTGGACGCGCTGGGGTCGCTGCCCCAGGTGACGGTCGCGGCGGTGCACGGCGTCGCGGCCGGGCTCGGTGTCTCCCTGGTCAGCCGCTGCGACCTGGCGGTGGCTGCGAGCTCGGCGCGGTTCCTGCTGCCGGAGCTGGCGATCGGGGTCGTGCCGTCGCTCGTGCTAGTGGACGCGCTGCGGGTGATGCCGGACAAGCGTGCCCGGGACTGGCTGCTCACCGGCGGTCAGCGGAGCGCCGCGGAGGCTCTCGCCGCCGGGCTGCTCAGCCGGGTCGTCGAGGACGCGGACCTGGCGGCGGAGGTGGACCGTATCGTCGCGTCGCTCGGCGGCACCTCACCGGTGGCGCTGCGGCGCACCGTCGCGCTGCTCGGGGAGGTGGCGGACGCCCCCGCGGATGCCTGGGGCGCGATCTCGGCCCGGGAGGCCGGGGCCGCGATGGGCAGCGCCGAGGCTCGGGAGGGCGTCCGGGCGTACCTGAAGCGCCGCCCACCCCGCTGGGAGGACGTCAAGGCCGGCTGACACGTTTACCGGGGCTGAATCCGGCGGTGTCCCCAGGTCGGGTTTCCGCGGCGAGTCGCAGCACCAGCTCCCGCACTTGCTGGTCGACCGGTGGCCGGCCGGGCCGGGCGTGCGGGTAGGTCCAGTGCGAGATCAGCTGTCGGTGCCAGCGGAGCAGGGTCGCTGGGGTGACGAAGAACGCCGCCCAGAGCGGGCGGGGCAGCAGCCGCGACAAGGCGGCCAGGACCACCCCGTCGGCCGGTTCGAGATCGGGGCGGTGCACCTCTCGGCGTAGCACCGCCACCTGGTGGCGGAGTACAAGTATCTCGACATCCTTGGCCCCGCCATCGCGGACGATCTGGGTCAACATCTGCAGGACCTGCCGAAGCAGCAGGTACAGAAGGGACGCGGTCATGGCCGCCATCGTGTCGGCCACGCCGGCGGCGAGCATGTGCCGAACCGCAGGTCAGCCGATGTAACCCAATTCTCGAGCCCCACAGGGGCAGGCCTCCTCGCACGGGAGATTGTGGACCCGAGGGTTGTGAACTTCGTCGCGGCTGCCTATGGTCGCCTGAAACCGGTTTCTGTGAGGCCGGTTACGGATTGAGGGAGCGATGGGCAACAGCCGTATGACGGTTCGCGAGATCGCCAGGCTCGCCGGCGTCTCCGTGGCGACCGTCTCGCGCGTCTCCAACGGCACCGGCCAGGTCTCGGAGGAGATGCGGCGACGGGTGCTAGAGGCGATCGAGAAGCACGGATACCGCCCCGACCACCTCGGCCGAGCCCTGGCCGCCGGCCGGCACGGCGCCCTCGGTCTGGTCTTCCCCGGTCTGTCCGGCCCCTACTTCACCGAGCTGATCCAGGGCTTCGAGTCCGAGGCGGTGGGGTCGCGGGCCAGCGTGCACATCCTCTGCACGCACCTGCGCTCCGACTCCGACGACCAGGTGCTGGAGATGGGCCGCCGGGTGGACGGCGTCGCCGTCATGGGTGGCACGATCGCCGACGGGGCGCTGCTCCGGCTCGCCGGGATGGTCCCCGTGGTGGTGGTCGCCGGCGAGGGGCCCGGCGACATCCCCTCGATACGCGCCGACAACGCCGGCAGCATGCTGGCGCTCACCCGTCACCTGCTCGCCGACCACGACCTGCGCGAGCTGACCTTCGTCGGCAACCCGGCCGGCTCGCCCGACGTCAACGAACGCTGGGCCGCCTTCCGGCGGGCGCACCACGACCTCGGCATCGAGCCGCCCAACGAGCCGGTCGCGGTCAGCATGCAGCAGGCCGACGGGTTGCTCGCCGCCGACCAGTTGCTGGGCGGCGACGCACCCCGGCCCGCCGGGGTGGTCTGCGCCAACGACGAGATCGCCCTCGGCGTGCTGGTCGGTGCGCTCGGCCGGGGCCTGCGGGTGCCGCAGGACCTGGTCATCACCGGCTTCGACGACGTGCCGGCCGCCGCCCTCGTCACCCCGTCCCTGACCACCGTCCGGCAACCCGTACGCGAGCTCACCGCCGAGGCGGCCCGGCTGATCCTGCGTGCCGCCGACAAGCCCGGCGACACTCCTGCGGGCAGTCTCGTGCTGCCCACCGAACTCGTCCTGCGCGGCAGTTGCGGCTGCTCGGCGCCTCCGACCGGAGGTACCGGCAGGTGAGTAGCTCACACCCATCGAAACCACCAACCTCCGGAGGTACGAGATGAGAAGTAGGCGGTTAACCGCCGCGGCCGCGGTCGTCCTGGCCGCGTCGGTCGCGCTGGCCGGTTGTGGCCGTGACTCGGGCGGCGGCCAGGACGAGGCGAAGTCCGTCGGCGCGGGAAAGGCGAGCGGGGACATCACCGTCTGGGCGATGGGCACCGAAGGCGAGAAGCTCGCCGAGTTCGCGAAGGAGTTCTCCACCGAGAACCCCGACGCCAAGGTCTCCGTGACGGCGGTGCCCTGGGACGCGGCGCACCAGAAGATCGCGAGCGCCATCGCCGCGAAGCAGACGCCGGACGTGTCGATGATCGGTACCACCTGGCAGGGCGAGTTCGCCAAGACCGGTGCGCTCGACCCGGCCCCGCCGGACCTCATCAAGAAAGACGACTTCTTCCCCGGCGCCTGGGACACCACGATCGTCGACAACACCTCGTACGGCGTCCCCTGGTACGTCGAGACCCGGCTGATCTACTACCGCAAGGACCTGGCCACCAAGGCCGGGTTTCCCGACGGCCCGAAGTCGTGGGACGACCTCAAGGCCATGGCCAAGGGCATGAAGGAGAAGGCCGGCGCCAAGTGGGGCCTCAACCTCCAGCCCGGCAAGACCGGCAGCTGGCAGTCGGTCCTGCCGTTCGCCTGGTCCAACGGCGCGGACGTGGCCAGCGCCGACAAGCTGAGCTTCGACACCTCGGAGATGACCGAGGCGCTCGCCTACTACCAGTCCTTCTTCAAGGAGGGCCTGTCCCCGACCGCGCTGCCGGACGGCTCGCTCGAGCCCGGCTTCGTCAAGGGTGAGATCGGCTCCTTCATCTCCGGCCCATGGCACATGGGCATCGTCGAGGAGCAGGGCGGCGCCGGCTTCAAGGACAAGTACGCGGTCGCGCAGATGCCGACGAAGAAGTCGTCGACCTCGTTCATCGGCGGCAGCAATCTCGCGGTCTTCAAGGATGCCAAGAACCGCGACGGCGGCTGGAAGTTCGTGCAGTGGCTGAGCCGGCCCGAGGTGCAGGTCAGGTGGTACCAGGCGGTCAAGGACCTGCCCGCGGTGCAGTCGGCCTGGAACGACCCGACGCTGTCCGGCGACACGTTCCTGACCACGTTCGGCCAGCAGCTCAAGAGCGCCAAGGCGCCGCCGGCGATCACGACCTGGGAGCAGATCGCGGCTGCCTTCGACCTTGAGGCCGAGAAGCTGTGCAAGCAGAATGCGGACCCGGCCGCGACCGCCAAGGCGATCCAGGAGAGAGCGAGCGCCATCGGGACCGGGAGCTGACATGGCCGCCGCCCCCGCGGCGACGGCACCGGCGCGACCGGCCGGGGCGACGAGCCCCGACCGGCCCGCCGGGTCGGTCCGGCGGCGGCAGCGCCTGCAGCGGGCGCTGACCGGCTGGGCCTTCTCTGCGCCCTTCACCGTGTTGTTCCTCGTGTTCATGGCACTGCCGGTGGTGGTCTCGCTGCTCATGAGCTTCACCGACCTGCGCTCCACCGACCTGCGCCACCCGCTGGCCGTCAACGTCGTCGGCATCGACAACTACACCCGCCTGTTCTCTGATCAACTGTTCCTGCGCTCGTCGGTCAACACCCTGGTCTTCGTCGTCATCGGCGTGCCGCTGACGATGGTGCTGGCCCTGGCCGCCGCGACCGCGCTCAACTCCGGGCTCGTACGCTTCCGCGCGCTGTTCCGGGTCGGCTTCTACCTGCCGGTCGTGACCAGCATCGTGGCGATCGCGGTGGTCTGGCGCTTCCTGCTCGATCCCGAGATCGGGCTGGTCAACAACCTGCTGCGCCTGGTCGGGGTCGACGGGCCGAACTGGCTGTACGACACCACGCTCGCGCTGCCGTCGCTGATCGTCATGGCGGCCTGGCGCAACTTCGGTTTCCTGATGGTGATCTTCCTGGCCGGACTCCAGGCGGTGCCGGCCGACCTCTACGAGGCGGCGACGCTCGACGGCGCGACGCGGTGGCAGCAGTTCCGCAACGTCACCGTGCCGATGCTCCGGCCGACGCTGCTCTTCGCCGGGGTGATCACCGGCATCGGCTATCTCCAGTTCTTCGAGGAGCCGCTCGTCATGACGCAGGGCGGCCCGCTCTCCTCGACGCTGTCGGTGTCGTTCCACATCTACAACCAGTTCGGCTTCGGCAACTACGGCTACGCGGCCGCCGCCAGCTACGTGCTCTTTCTGGCGATCGTGGCGCTGTCGGTCGTGCAGTTCCGCCTGCTGGGGGAGAGGAACTGACGATGGCCACGAAGGACACCACCCTGCGTACCCGCGATCGGGTTGCGAAGGCCGCGCTCTACGCCGTCCTGCTCCTCGGGCTACTCGCCGTGGCCGGACCGTTCCTCTGGATGGCATTGTCATCGCTCAAGCCGGAGCGGGAGATCCGCGACGTGCCGCCGACCTGGTGGCCCGAGACGGTCACGCTCGACAACTTCCGTGGGCTGTTCTCCCGGCTCGACTTTCCGCTCTACTTCTTCAACTCCGCACTGGTCGCGACGCTGGTCATGGTCGGCAACCTGCTGTTCTGCTCGCTCGTCGGGTACGCATTGGCCAAGCTGCGGTACCCCGGCAAGCGGGCGCTCTTCCTGGCCGTGCTCGGCATGCTCATGGTGCCCGGCATGGTCACCTTCGTCCCGCAGTTCGTGCTGGTCAGCAACATGGGCCTGACCAACACGTACGCCGGCCTGATCCTGCCGTTCCTCGTCGGACCGTTCGGCGTGTTCCTCATGCGGCAGTTCCTCCAGTCGATCCCCGACGAGCTCATCGAGGCCGCCAGGGTCGACGGCGCCGGCGAGTTCCGGATCTTCTGGCGGGTGGTGCTTCCGCTGTGCCGGCCGGCACTGGCCACCCTCGGGATCCTCACGTTCCTCGCGTCCTGGAACAACTTCCTGTGGCCCCTCGTGGTCGCCACCACGGAGGACAAGTACACGTTGCCGGTCGCCCTCGCGCTCTACAGCGTCGGCGAGAACGAACGCAACTACGGGCTGCTCCTCGCCGGCGCGGTCGTCGTGGTGCTCCCGGTGCTCATCGTGTTCCTGTTCCTCCAGCGGCACTTCCTGCGCGGCATCGCGACCACCGGAATCAAGTGACCATCCCCGAACCAGACAAGGAGACCCATGCGACGCCTTCTCGCACCGCTGCTCGCGCTGGCACTCGTGCTGGCAGGCGGCCCGGCCGCCGTCGCGGCACCCGGCGAGCGCGGCCCCGACCGGGCACTGCTCCGCTACGCCACGGACACCTGGCGGTCGATGGCCGCCATGACCGACCCCGGCACCGGCCTGGTCGCCGACAACATCACCGGCGACCTTGCCGCCGGCGGCCGCGCCACCTACACGTCCCCCACCAACATCGGCGGCTACCTGTGGTCTGCGGTGGTCGCCAGTAGGCTCGGCATCATCTCGCGGGCCGAAGCCCGCCAGCGGATCGCCAGGACCCTCGACACGCTCGCCCGGCTCAAGCATCACACCGCGTCGGGCATGTACTACAACTGGTACGACCCGCGAGACGGCTCGGTCGTCACGGTATGGCCCGACAACGGCGACCCGGTCTATCCCTTTATGTCGAGCGTGGACAACGGCTGGCTGGCGGCCGCGCTCAACGTGGTCAAGGGCGCCGTGCCGGAGCTGCGCGGCAAGGCCGACGCGATCCTGCGAAAGATGAACTTCGGCTTCTACTACAACCCGGCGGCGTCGACGCCGTTCGGGGCCAGCGGCCTGATCGCCGGCGGCTTCTGGGACGCGCCGCCCCCCGGGTGCTCGCAGCAGCGCGACGGCGTCTGGTTCACCTGCAACCACTACGACATCACCGTCACCGAGCCGCGCATCGCGACGTACCTCGGCATCGCGATGGGCCAGATCCCACCGAAGGCCTACTACAACACGATGCGCACCCTGCCGGCCACCTGCGACTGGAGCTGGCACGAGATGCAGCCGGTCGGCTTCGACACCACCTACGAGGGCGTGCCGGTGTACGAGGGCGCGTACCGGTACCGCGGCATCCAGTTCGTACCCAGCTGGGGTGGCGACATGTTCGAGGCCCTGATGCCGGACCTGTTCGTGCCCGAAGCGCAGTGGGCCCCCAACAGCTGGGGCCGCAACCATCCCGCGACGGTCGCCGGCCAGATTGAGCACGGGATGAACGACGCCGGGTACGGATACTGGGGCTTTTCCCCGGCGAGCGACCCGGCCGGCGGTTACCAGGCCTGGGGCGTCGACGCGATAGGCATGGACACCGACGGCTACCCGTCCGACATGGAGCGCTCGAAGTACGACGCCGGGTTCGGTGACTGCCGCCCAGCCGGCCCGGACCCCGACTACGGCGACGGCGTGGTGACCCCGCACGCGGCGTTCCTCGCCCTCCCGTACGCCAAGGCAGCGGTCGTCGACAACCTCGCCCGCCTCAGGGCCAACTTCGACTCGTACGGTCCCGGCGGCTTCTACGACGCGATCGCGGTCGGCAGCGGCACCGTGGCCAAGCGCTACCTCTCGCTCGATCAAGCCATGATCATGGGTGCGCTCGGCAACGAGCTCGCCAACGACCTCCTGCGCCGCGCGTTCGTCTCGCCACAGTTCGAACGCCGGATCCGTCCACTGATCGCACAGGAGACCTTCAACGTGCCGGCCAACCAGAGCCTTCCACAGCTGCGTGGGGCCGCCTGACGGCGCCGGAAAAGGTAACGGTCGACCTGCCCAACCCGTCGCGGTGCAGCGAAGTAGGGCCCACGGCCACGCGCCGTAGGGCGCTACTTCCGCAATCGAGCACGATCCTTCGAGTGGTCGGCACCGCGGGAGCCGAGCCGAGGCCGGCCGGTCCGCGGACCTGGCTGCCCGATACCCCGGCCGACGACGCACCGGGGTGGGCAGGGATCAGGCCCCGGGGACCTCCACCAGCACCGCGCCGGGCTGCGGCAGGTCCAGCTCGATCACCGCCGCTCCAGCGTCTGTGGAGGGCTGCACCTTCTCCGCCGCGACCTGGTCGGCGGCGCGCAGCGCGGCCCACTGCTCATCGGTCGGCCACTCGGCGACGCCCAACCGGTCGGCGAGGGTGGTGATGTCACCGTGCTCCCGGTCGAGCCGGGAAACCAGGGCGGGCCGTCCGGCCGCGCCGTCGATGACCAACCGGATCCGCCGGGCCAGCGCCGGGTCTCCGTCCCGCTTGCCCTGGTCGAGGGTGGACACCCAGACCAGGATCGCCAGGCTGCCGTCGCCGCGCCGGCTGGCCCAGCTCTGCACCAGACCGTCCGCGCCGTCGCCGGCGGCCCGTACCGGCAGTTCGGTCTCGCCGAGTTGCGCGAGCATCCGCAGCGCGTGGTAGCGCGGCTTGGCGATACCGCCGACAGTGAGCAGGCCGAACCCGCCGTGCAGCAGCCTCGGCGGCCGGCCGAGTTCCTCGAAGTGATCGCTGGCCACCCAGTAGGACAGCGCCTCGACCCTGCCTGCGGCCGACCGCATGCCGGTGAGCAGGAACGTGGCGGCCGAGGTACCGTCGCTGATCGGGTGGAAGTGGGTGGGGGTGACGCCCCACTCGGTCCACAGGATCCGCGCGTCGGGGAAGCCGAGGCGGGCCAGAGTGGGCCGCAGGTCCAGCGGCGGGCTGCCGTACGTGTGGGTGGAGACGAAGTCCACCGGTGCGCCGGACCGTACGGCATGCTCCAGCAGCGCGTCCACCCAGCCAGCGGCCGCCGACGAGGGCCCACCGACCGGGATCCGCGGGTCGACGTCCTTGACCGCGCGGGCGGTCACGTCGTACAGCCGCATCCATTCTTCGTGGCTGCCGCTCCAGAAGACCTCCAGGTTGGCCTCGTTCCACACCTCGAAGTCCCAACCGAGCACCTGCTCGCCGTACCGGTCCAGCAGGTGGGTCACCAGCGCCCGAACGAGCCCCGACCACCGGTCCCAGTCGCGCGGCGGGGAAATGATGCCGCGATAGTTGAAGACGGTGCGGTCCGGATCGCTGGCCAGATCGCGGGGCATGAACCCGATCTCCACCACCGGCGTCATTCCGACGCCCAGGAGTAGATCGTAAATCTGGTCCACGCGGCTGAAGTCGTACACCGGCTCGCCGTCGACCTCGCGGTAGACGCCGAGGTCGTCGTGCAGGATCGCGTGCGCCCGCACGGCGGTCACGCCGATCTCCTCGCGTACCCGGCGGAGCGCGGCCAGCAGTTCGATGCCGATCTCCCGGCCGCCTGAGTGGTCCCGGCAGAGCAGTTGGGACAGCCGCTCGCTGCCGATCATCGGCTGCCAGGGACGGTGCAGGGTGGTGCCCGGGGCGTCCGCGTCGAGGCGCAGCGTGACGGTGCCTGGTTCGCCGGCGCCGGGCAGGGCGGCCGCCGTGACCGGGTCGCTCAGCGCGCTGGTCACGGTCACCTCGGGTACGGCAGCCACCGCATACGCATACCGCTCGCCCGGCGTGCCGGTGGTGTCGACGTACCAGGTGTCGGGAACGGAGAGCACGTCGCCGCCGAGGTGGTCCAGCGGGGTGAACGGGCCGGACACCCGATCGCCATCCAGCGTTGCACGATGCACCAGGTAGCCGACCGTGCCGTCGACGGGATGCCAGGAGAGGCGGACGTGTCCGCGGCCGGGGGTGGCGGTGAGGCGGGCCGGTGGTGGTAGGTCGGGTAGCGCGGCCGTGTCGCCTTCGTCGCTGCGGCGGGCGATGCGGGCTTCCCAATCGGTCCGGGCGTCGGACGGCTGGGGTCCGCTGGTGTTCGTCACCGGGTACCTCCTGGCGGTCTTGATTGAACCGGTTCGACGAATGTAACCGGTTACCGTCCGTCGTGCGATCCCGCTACCCGCCGCCGGACGACCCCGCGGCGCTGCATGCCGCCCTGAACGACACGCTGGTGTTCGTGTCCAGCGACGGCGAGGCCGCGCGGGTGTTCGTCCACCACCACAACGTCCTCGACGCGGCCACGCGGACCGGGGTCGGGCACGTGGTGCTGCTCAGCGGCCTCGACGCGGATGTGACCTCCCCGTTCTGCTACGCGTACACCAACGGCCACACCGAGCGGCTGCTCCGCGCCTCCGGCCTCCCGTACCCCATCGCGCGCCGGCCTCTTCACCGAGTTCCTCGTCGGCCTGATACCGGGCGGTGTGGGACGCCGACGTCGTCCGCGACGACCTGCGGCAGCTGATCGCCGACCGGTTCGGTGGCCCGAACGCGGTGCTGGTGGTCGATGAAACCGGCGATCTGAAGAAGGGCACGCCATGGTGATGACTCGCACGAGCTTCAAGTCGCGCATGTCGTCGCGGACCTCGGCGAGGACCAGCCGCCGAGGTTATAGAAAAAAATGCTCACCTGGCGTTGGCAATTCGATTGTCCGCGGCGATCCAGTTCGTCTCCCATGTCTTCCCGCCGTCGTCTGAGAAGGCCTGTTCGGACCTCGCCTTGTCCGGCCCCTGCCGGAAGATGAGGAAACGCGCCCTGATCGCGCGTCCCCCGAGCTGGTCGTCGCCGTAGAACTCGCCCACACCGTCGTGGAACCCGCCATGCACGGACGGGGTGAGCAGTCCATCGCGGAGGTTCACGAAGGTCAGGCTCCAGCGCCCCGGCTGGGGCTCATAGAGCCGCAGATTGAGGCCCTCGATCCTTCCGTTCGGCCCCGAGACCGTAAGCTCGACGACATTCGCACGCCGGTCCAGCAGTGACGTGATCTCAACAAGAATCCGGGTGACCGGATAGGTCGTTGGCCGCCAGAGGTGTCCATGGTGGAGGCTGGTAGGTTGGCGGATCGTGTTCGCCGAGTCGCCGCAGCCGCCGTCGTATGACGAGTTGCTGGCGTTTGAACGCGGTGTTGGTGGCCCGGTTGGAGCAGGCCCTCGGCCGGATCGCCGAGTTGGAGGCCCGGCTGGGTATGTCGTCGAGGAACTCGTCGAAGCCACCCTCGTCGGATGGCCTGGTCAAGCCCGCGCCGAAGTCGCTGCGGAAGAAGACCGGTCGGGGACCGGGACGCCCGCCGGGGCAGCCCGGGTCGACCTTGGAGCGCGTCGCCGTGCCGGACGTCACGGTGCGGCATGTCCCGGCGGCGTGTGCCAGCTGCGGTGCCGGTCTGGGTGACGACGCGACGCAGGTGGGAGTACTGATCCGGCAGGTGTTCGGCATTCCGAGCCGAGACTGGTCGTGACCCAGCACGAGATCATCACCGTGGCTTGCCCGTGTGGGCACCACACCCAGGCCGGCGTACCTGCGCAGGCGAGCGCGCCGGTGGCGTACGGGCCGCGGATCGCCGCCCTGGGGGTGTACCTGCTGCACGGGCAGTTCCTGTCGATCGGGCGCACCGCGCAGACCCTGGCCGAGGTGTTCGCCGCGCCGGTCAGCGCGGGCACCGTGGCGTGCTGGGTGAAACGCGCCGCCCTGGGCGTCATCGACACGGTCCTACCGGTGATCCGCGACCGGATCACCGCGGCGCCGGTGGCGCATTTCGACGAGACCGGGTGGCGCACCGCCGGTGGGCTGGGCTGGTTGCACTCCGCGTCCACCCCCACCGATGTCCTGTACACCGCGCACCCGAAACGGGGGACCGCGGCGATGAACGACGCCGGGATCCTGCCCGTGTTCACCGGGATCGCCGTGCATGACGCGTGGGCGCCCTACGACACCTACACCCAAGCCACGCACGCCCTGTGCAACGCCCACGTCCTGCGCGAACTGGTCTACGTCGTGGACAACGCCGACACCCTCATCGCCGCATACGCCCAGCAGGCAATCACCGCCCTGCTGGAGTTGAAAACACTGGCCGACACCGCCGCCACCACCGGCACGGCCCTCGACGCGGCCGCCACCACCGAACACACCCACCGGCTGCGATCCGCCGTCGTCCTCGCCGCGAACGCCACCGCGGGCGCCGGGGAACAGGCTGTCATCGGCCGGTGCGGTGCGTAGGGTCCGGCGTTCGGTGCGACCGTGTCCGCGGTCGTCGTCGACGTGCGTGTGGTCGGCGAACTCGGTGTCGGTACCGCGTAGCAGCGCCTGGGCGGCCTGGTAGGCGAGGGGCTGATTCCCCTTCAAGACCAGAAGGTAGTGGGCGTCGAGGACCTCGGTGATCAGGCGGGCGGTCTTCTTCGTCGTGTGCAGTGTGTCCAAGGTCAGCATCATCCCGGCCACATCGAGGGGTGCCAGCAGGTCGGCGACCACCGTGTTCTCGCCGCGTTTGTCCGGGACCTGGCGTTGGCCCAGGATCACGCCGCCGTGGTGGGTGATCGACGCGACCAGGAACACCTGCCCGGTCGGGGTGCGGGTCCCGCGCAGGAGTTACCCGTCGACCGCGGCGGCGGGCAGCAGCCCGGCCGGCCGCGGGTGGGTCACCGCCCGCTGCTCGGCCCGGCGCTGCTCCCGTTCGAGGGGTCCCGCGGTGGCCGCGATGACCGGGACGGGCGCATCGCCTCGCACGACGTCCGCGGCGTATCCGCAGGTCGCCGTATCGAGGGCGTCACCGTCCAGACCGGCCAGGACCCGGCGGAAGGTCCGTTCGCTGGGCACGGTGTACCGGCCGAGCAGCGGGTCGAACCGGGCCCCGATCCGGTGCAGGACATCTTGCGGGGTACCCGCCGCCCACTGCCGGATCGCCGCCACGGAGTCGTTGCCCACCACCAAGGTTGCGCACGCGGTCAGGACCAGGATCACCACGAGCCGGTGGCGAAGACCCCGCAGCCGGCGCGGGTTGGGTACCTGCCCTAGACGGTTGAGCAGCGATGACGGCACCGACAACGGGTCCGTGGCAAGTTCGGCCTCCCAGAGGGCCAGATCCGCGAGGTGGTCAACAGCAGGGCTGATCGGGGAAGATGAGGACACGAGCGCGGCTCCTGAAACGATCTTCTGGCGTAGGCACCCGAAAGATCATCAGAAGTCGCGCTCGTCCCACAACTCCACCCCCAAAACGTGAACAGACCACCGCAAGTCGGCACAACGCCGGGGCCGTGGCCGACGGCTCAGTCATCAGCGAGCTGCACCGTCAGCACCGGGCGACCGAGTTCAAGAAATTCCTGATCACCATCGACAAGAGCGTCCCGGCCGAGCTCGACGTGCACCTGATCTGCGACAACTACGGCACCCACAAAACGCCGGCAGTACGTGCCTGGCTGGCGAAACACCCGCGGTTCCACATGCGCTTCACCCCGACCGGCTCATCATGGATCAACCAGGTCGAACGCTGGTTCGGCTTCCTTACCGACCAGAAAGTCCGCCGCGGAACCCACAAAAGCGTCCAGGCCCTTGGAGCTGACATCCGATCCTGGATCGCCGACTGGAACAGCAACCCCCGACCGTTCATCTGGACCAAGACCGCCGAAGAGATCCTCGAATCACTCGCGCGATTTTGTAGGCGAATTTCCGGCGCGGCACACTAGCCGCGCCAGGCCGAGACGACCCTCCGCAAGCCGGATGACCTCGGACGACACCCGATTCCGACCGGCTTGCCGAGAGTTCACACCGAAGGCGTCTATCTCGTTGTAGTCGGACACAGTGGTCGTCCTCGCGCGTCGAAGGGCTCAGTTGCCAGCCGCCGGTCGACGCGTCTGGGTCGCGCGGCGGCCGGCCCTCGGCCGGGTCTACCGGTGATCTTCTCTCATGATCAGCACGGCATGGTCACTGATTGTGATCGGAACGACCTATTGATCCGTCTGCTAAACCGGTCTAGCATTCCCCAAACCGGTTTAGCGACAGTGGTGCTCCGCGCTCTGGCGGGTACGGGAAGGAGGCCGAGTTGGTCAGCCGAGACCGGCCGACAATTACCGACGTCGCCCGTGCCGCCGGGGTCTCCAAGGGAGCGGTTTCCTTCGCCCTCAACGGCCGGCCCGGGGTGGCCGAGGAGACCCGCCAGCGCATCCTGGCGACGGCGAAGGCGCTGGGTTGGACCCCGAGCCACCGTGCCCGGGCCCTGTCCACCTCGCGGGCGTTCGCCGTCGGCCTGGTCCTGGCGCGCCCGCCGGAGTTGCTCGGCGCCGACCCGTTCTTCCCCGCCTTCATCGCCGGCGTGGAACGAGTCCTGGTCGAGCGGAACCAGGCGCTGGTCCTCCAGGTCGTCCCCAGCCAGCGGGCGGAGGAGGCGGGCTACCGGCGTCTGGCCGCCGATGGGCGGGTGGACGGGGTCTTCCTCCTCGACCTGCGGATCGCCGATCCCCGGATCGCCCTGCTGGAGGAGCTGCGGCTGCCTGCCGTCACCCTCGGCCGTCCCGACGTTGCCAGCCCGTTCCCGGCGGTGCTCGTCGACGATCGGCGGGGGATCACCGCCGCTGTACGCCATCTGGTGGAGTTGGGGCACCGGCACGTCGCGCACGTCGCCGGCCCGGACCACTTCCTGCACGGGAGGGCGCGGCGGGAGGCCTGGGAGAACGCGCTGCGGGCCGCCGGGTTGTCGCCCGGGCCGTGCGTGCCCTCCGACTTCTCGGCGGCCGGTGGGGCCGCAGCCACCCACCGACTGCTCGACCTGGCCGAGCCGCCGACCGCGATTATCTACGCCAACGACGTGACGGCGATGGCCGGCATGGCTGTGGCCCGGGAGCGTGGCCTGGACGTCCCGGGCCGGCTCTCGGTCACCGGCTTCGACGACACCGAATTGGCCGCCCACATCAGCCCGGCGCTGACCAGCGTCCGGACGGATCCGTCCGGGTGGGGCGGCGCCGCCGCCCGTACCCTGCTCAACCTCATCGACGGCGACGGCGGCGCGGATGTCGAGATGCCCCCCGCGCAGCTCGTCGTTCGCGCCTCCACCGCCGCACCACCCCCACCACCCCCACCGCCGTGACCGGCCGGCCGGCGTCGCGCCGGCCCGGCCGGTCGATCGTCACGGCAGTCGAGATCGGAGACCCATCATGAAACGGACCGTCCCCGCCGCGTTGCTCGTGCTCTCCCTCGGCCTCACCGCAGCCTGCAGTGACGGCGGCTCCGACGCCAAGGCCGACTCCTCGGCCAAGGGGCCGATCACCATCTGGCTCTCCAACAACAAGGAGGAGTTGGCCTGGGGCACGGCGATGGTCGAGGCGTGGAACAGCCAGCACGCCGACCAGAAGATTACCGCCCAGGAGATCCCGGCCGGCAAGTCCTCGGAGGAGGTCATCGGCGCCGCGATCACGGCCGGGAACGCCCCCTGCCTGATCTTCAACACCGCGCCGGCCGCGGTGCCGCAGTTCCAGAAGCAGGGCGGGCTGGTCGCGTTGGACGACTTCGAGGGCGCCAAGGGCTACATCGAACAGCGGTCCGGTTCGGTCGCCGAGCAGTACAAGTCGCCGGACGGCAAGTACTACCAGATGCCCTGGAAGGCCAACCCGGTCATGATCGTCTACAACAAGGCGATCATGCAGAAGGCCGGTGTCGATTCGGAGAACCCGCCGCTCGGCACGTACGCGGAGTTCCTCGACACGAGTCGGAAGATCAAGTCCTCCGGCGCCGCGCAGGCGGCCATCTACCCCTCGCCGACCAGCCAGTTCTTCCAGTCCTGGTTCGACTTCTACCCGCTGTTCGTCGCCGAGACCGGCGGCAAGCAGCTCGTCGAGGACGGCAAGGCGCAACTCAACTCGGCCGAGGGGCAGCGGGTCGCCGACTTCTGGAAGACCCTCTACGCCGAAGGACTGGCCCCGAAGGAGCAGTACAACGGTGACTCCTTCGGTGAGGGCAAGGCCGCCATGGCGATCGTCGGCCCGTGGGCGATCGCCGTCTACGGCAACAAGATCAAGTGGGGTCTGAAGCCGGTCCCGACCTCCGCCGGCAAGCCCGCCGCCGAGACGAAGACCTTCAGCGACGCCAAAAACGCCGCCATGTACTCCTCCTGCCAGAAGCGGGGCACCGCCTGGGAGGTGCTGAAGTTCGCTACCAGCCAGGAGCAGGACGGCGCGCTGCTGAAGGCGACCGGCCAGATGCCGCTGCGGACCGACCTGACCGCCACCTACGCGGACTTCTTTACCCAGAAGCCCGCCTACCGCGACTTCGCCGACCAGGCCGGGCGCACCGTCGAGGTACCGAACGTGCCGAACTCCATCACCATTTGGCAGACGTTCCGGGATGCGTACTCCGAGTCGGTGATCTTCGGCAAGCGGCCGGTGGCCGACGCGTTCGGCGACGCCGCGCAGAAGGTCGACGGGCTAGCCGGCCAGCGATGAGCGCCCGCCTCACCCGGGGTACGCACCAGCACCCCGGCCGCCGACCGGTGACGGCCCTGCTCGGCCGTCACCCGGTCGGGCTGGCCCTGACCGCGCCCTACGCCGCGTTCATCGTGCTGGTTTTCGCGTACCCGCTCGGGTTCGCCGTTTGGATGAGCTTCCACGACTACTTCTTCGCCGCGCCGGGAGCCCAGGTCGAGCGTCCCTTCGTTGGGCTGGAGAACTACCGGGCCGTGATCGGCGACCCGGGGGTCCGGCAGGCGTTCGGCAACATTCTGGTCTTCCTGCTGATCAACGTGCCGCTCACCGCCGTGCTGGCGCTCACGCTCGCCGTGGCGCTCAACCGGTCCATCCGGGGGCGCACCTTCCTGCGGGTCGCCTACTACGTGCCGTACGTGACCGCCAGCGTCGCCGTGGTCGGGGTCTGGCTCTTCCTGTTCAGCTCGGACGGCCTGGTCAACAGGGTCCTCGGCCCGCTCGCCCCGGACCCGTCCTGGCTGGTCAACGAGACGCTCGCGATGCCGCTCATCGCGGTCTTCGTGGCCTGGAAGCAGCTCGGCTTCTTCATCCTGCTCTACCTCGCCGCGTTGCAGACCGTCCCGAAGGAGCTGTACGAGTCGGCGGCGGTGGACGGGGCGACTGCCTGGCAGCGGTTCCGCTCGGTGACGGTACCGGCGGTCCGCCCCGCCACCACCCTGGTGGTGATCCTGGCGACCATCACCGGCGCGAACCTCTTCACCGAGCCCTACTTGCTCACCGGAGGCGGCGGCCCGAACGGCGCCTCCACCTCCCCGGTGCTGCTGATGTACCAGCGCGGCATCGAGCAGGGCGCCCCGGACGTTGCGGCGGCGATCGGTGTGCTGCTCGTCGTTGGCGTCGTCACCGTATCGATGATCAACCGTCGACTGCTGGAGAGGCCCTGACATGTCGACCAGCACCCTCGGCACACCCGCACCCACACCCGCACCCACACCCGCACCCGGAGTCGCGTCCGCGTCCGTGGCACGCCGTCGCCCCGGCACCCTCCGACGGGTGCTGCGCACTACGGCCCTGGTCGCCTTCGCGCTCGCCTTCATCTTCCCGTTCTACTACATGTTCATCGGGTCGTTGCAGGCCGAACCGGACACCTCCCCGGCCGGGGCTTTCCCTACCGGCGGCCTCACCCTGGACAACTACCGGGAGATCAACGCCGAGATCGACCTGCTCCGGTCCCTTGCCAACTCCGGGATCTTCACCGGCGGGGTCATCCTCGGCACGGTCGTCTTCGGCGTACTCGCCGGCTACGCGCTGGCGCAACTCAGCTTCCGGGGCCGGGGCACCCTCTTCGCGCTGGTCCTGCTGGTCCAGGTGGTGCCGTTCCAGCTCCTGCTGATCCCGCTCTACGTGCTGATCGTGCGCGGCTACGGGCTGGCCGACTCCTACCTCGGGATGATCCTGCCGTATGCGATCAACACCACGGCGGTCTTCGTCTTCCGGCAGTTCTTCCTGCAACTGCCGGCCGACCTCTTCGCCGCCGCCCGGATGGACGGCGCGGGCGAACTGCGCATCCTCTGGTCGGTCGCGCTGCCGCTGGTCCGCCCGGCACTGCTCACAGTGGTGCTGCTGACCTTCATCGGCCCGTGGAACGAGTTCCTCTGGCCGTTTTTGATCACGAAGCAGACCGACATGCAGCCGCTGGCGGTCTCGCTCGCCAACTACCTGAGCAACGTCGCCGCGCGGGCCGCCAACCCGTACGGCGCGATTCTCGCCGGCGCCTGCGTCCTGGCCGCACCAGCCGTCGCGCTGTTCGTCGCCTTTCAGAAGCACTTCACTTCCAGCAACATCGGATCTGGCGTAAAGGGTTGAACCGTTGACTGTCTCCACCGTCGTCCCGTACACCCTCACCCGACTCGGCGTGGTCATGGCGCCCGAGGCGGCGGAGCCGCTGGAGGTCGAGGGGGTGCTCAACCCGGCCAGCGGGCGTACCCCGGACGGGAAGCTCCACCTGCTGCCCCGGCTGGTCGCCGAGGGGAACGTCTCCCGGGTCGGGCTCGCCGAGGTCGAGTTCCACGACGGGGTACCGGCCGGGGTGATCCGCCGCGG
Source organism: Micromonospora sp. NPDC005206 (assembly GCF_040608175.1). Lineage (NCBI taxonomy): Bacteria > Bacillati > Actinomycetota > Actinomycetes > Micromonosporales > Micromonosporaceae > Micromonospora > Micromonospora sp. NPDC005206. The sequence goes on along the minus strand of NZ_JBEXHU010000024.1, from coordinate 71,569 downwards.
CGTCGTCCTCGCCCCCGACGAGAGGTGGGAGCGCGGGCTGAACAACGCCGGGGTAGAGGATCCGCGCGCCACCTGGGTGCCGAGCCTCGGTATGCACCTGATGACGTACGTCGCCTACGGGCCACTCGGGCCGCGCTTGGCCCTGGCCGTCTCCACCGACCTGCGCACCTGGCGCCGCCTCGGTCCGATGCAGTTCGCCTACCAGCCGGGCCTGGACACCGACCTGAACCTCTTCCCGAACAAGGACGCGGTCTTCTTCCCCGAGCCGGTACCCGGCCCGGACGGCCGGCCCTGCTACGCGATGCTGCACCGTCCAATGTGGGACCTGGGCTGGTTCCGCCCCGGTGAGGGGGTGCACCTGCCCGCCGGAATCACCGACGAGCGGCCCGGCATCTGGATCTCCTACGTCCCCGCCGAGGAGGTGCACTCCGACATCACCGCCCTGGTCCGGCTCCGCGACCACCGCTGCGTCGCCCTGTCCGAGTTCCCGTACGAGGAGTTGAAGATCGGCGCCGGCCCGCCGCCGATCCGGGTGGAGGAGGGCTGGCTGCTCATCCACCACGGGGTGACCGGCCACATCCCCGACACCTTCGACCCCAGCACTCAGAAGGTCGAGTACGCGGCCGGGGCGATGCTGCTCGACCCGGCCGACCCGGGCCGGGTGCTTGCCCGTACCGCCGAGCCGATCCTGGTGCCCGAAACGGAGGACGAGCGCTCCGGCACCGTGCCGAACGTGGTCTTCCCGACCGCGATCGAGGAGGTCGACGGGCTCCGGTACGTCTTCTACGGGATGGCAGACGCCAAAATCGGCGTTGCCCGGCTGGACCGTGTCCGGTAAGTCGGGCGGTCCGGCCCGACCGGTCATCGTTACCGGGCCGGCTGCCGCACCGGGGTGGGCCCGGTGACCGGCCCGGCCGCGCTGCGCCTCGGCGTCGTCGGGGCCGGCGGCTTCGCCACCTTCCTCTCCGGCGCCCTGCGCGACCTGCCGGACGTGACGGTGACCGTGGTCGCCGACCCGGACACCGACCGGGCCGGGCGGCTGGCCGGGACGCTGGCCGCCCGGGCGGTGCCGGACTGGCAGACGCTTGTCGCCGCCGACGACGTGGACGTCGTGGTGGTCGCCACCCCGCCGGCCGGCCACGCGCAGATCATCCTCGCGGCGCTGCGCGCCGGCCGGCATGTCTTCGCCGAGAAACCCCTCGCCACCGGCGAGGACGACGCCATCGCCATCCGGAACGCGATCGCCGCCACCGGCCGCGTCCTGGTGGTCGACCACGTGCTGCGCTACAACCCCGTGCTACGGGCGCTGGCCCGGCTGCGTGACCCAAGGTTCGGCACGCCGCCCGGTTCCCCGCCCGGCCCGCCGCCCGGCCCGCTGCTCAGTCCGCTCCGGCGGCTTGCCTTCGAGAACGACGCCAGCGACGAGGATCTCGGCTCGGAGCACTGGTTCTGGGACGAGCGGGTCAGCGGCGGGATCTTCGTCGAGCACGGCGTGCACTTCTTCGACGCGGCCGACGCCCTGGTCGGCTCGACCCCCGAGTCGGTGCAGGGCATGCTCGGCCACCGCCCCGGCAGCGACCTGGTCGACCTGGCGGTCGCCACCACCCGGTACCCGGACGGCGCGGTGGCGACGTTCGCGCATGGCTTCAGCCACGCCCACCGGTGTGAGCGGCAACTGATGCGGATCGACTTCGGCACCGCCGAGGCCCGGGTGACCGGCTGGATCCCGGTGCACGCCACCGTCGACCTCTGGACCGACGACGCCGGAGCCGCGCTGGTCGGAAGCCTGCCGGCCCGGGTCGCGGAACTGCTGGCCGTCGACGGCCACAGGTTGGGTGACCGGGCCGCCGTCGAGGTGGCGGTGCACCGGCACGCCGGCCCGGCACACACCCGGGATCGGGGCCACGAGCGCCGGCTGCCGCATCGCTGCCGGATCACCGTCGACCTCGGCGGCGAGGCCGCCAAACCGTACGTCTACGCCGAGAGCGTGCGGGCCGTCATGTACGACCTGGTGCGCTGCGTCCGTACCGGCGACCGGCCCGTCGCCGGAGTCACCGAGGGCGTGACGGCGGTGACCGTCGCCGCCGCGGCCCGCCGCTCCGCCTGCGAGGAACGCACCGTCCACCTCGGACAGCAGCCGTCGGGACGCCCGACGGCTGCCCCCACCACTCACCCGTCCTGACCGAGGAGACCCCCGTGAAACGTCGATCGCTGCTGCTGGGCAGCCTCGCGCTCACCACCCCGCTGCTGGCTCCTGCCCCGGCCGGAGCCGCCGCCCCCGCCGCCGCCCCGCGGAGCACGGTGGCGCGGGGCCGTCCGCTCACCAACCTCGCCCACCTGGACTTCCTGCGGCAGGACGTCACGCCGCCGGACCAGCACGGGCACACCACCTACCGGCTCGCCGACACCCCGCGAATCGGGGTGCTCTGGACGTACGCCGAACCCGGGCCGGACGGCGAGTTCCGCCGGGTCGGCGGCGGAGCATACGACCCGGAAACCGACACCTGGGGGCAGGGCGCCTACAACGCCGACGACATCTCCCGGGCCGCGGTGGTCTACCTGCGGCACTGGCGGCAGACCGGGGCCACCACCAGCCGCGACGGTGCGTACCAGCTCCTGCGCGGCCTGACCTATCTGCAGACCGCGGACGGTCCGCACGCCGGCAACGTGGTGCTCTGGATGCAGCCAGACGGCACGCTCAACCCGAGCGCCGAGCCGAAGGAACTGCCGGACCCGTCCGACAGCGACGCGTCGTACTGGCTGGCCCGGACGATCTGGGCGCTCGGCGAGGGGTACGCCGCGTTCCGCGCCACCGACCCGGACTTCGCCGACTTCCTGCGGAACCGCCTCGACCTGGCGATCGCCGCCGTGCAGCGCCAGGTGCTCGTCCGCTACAACCGGTGGCAGATCATCGACGGGGAACGTACCCCGGCCTGGCTGATCGTGGACGGCGCGGACGCCACCGCCGAGGCGGTGCTCGGTCTCGGCGCCTACGTCGAGGCCGGCGGCGGCACCACCGCCCGCCGGGCGCTGCGCCAACTCGCCCGGGGCATCGCCGCCCTCGCCGACGGCGACGTGCGGGAATGGCCATTCGGTGCGATCCGTCCCTGGGCGCTTTCGCGCTCGGTCTGGCACGGATGGGGCGCCCAGATGCCGGCCGCGCTCGCCCGGGCCGCGCAGGCACTCGGCGACCGGACCCTGCTCGGCCCGGCCGTCACCGACTCGGCCGTCTTCACCCCCTGGCTGCTCACCTCCGGCGGCCCGGACAACGGCCGGCTGCCCACCCGCACCGACCGGACCCAGATCGCCTACGGCGTCGACTCCCGGGTGCAGTCGCTGCTCGCCGTCGCCGATGCCAGCGGACGTTCCGGGTTCGCGCAGCTCGCCGCCGTCACCGCCGCCTGGTACTTCGGCGCGAACCCGGCCGGGACGCCCGGCTACGACCCGGACACCGGCCGGGCCATCGACGGCATCAACGGCGACGGGCAGGTCAACCGGAACTCCGGCGCCGAGTCCACCATCCACACGCTGCTCAGCATGCTGGCCCTGGACGCCCGTCCCGAGCTGACCGCCCTCGCCCGCCGCACCGAGGTCGTCGAACGGGTCGGCGCGGTGACCCTGGAAGCCGAGGATGCCGCCCGATCGGGTGGGGCGACCGTGGTCACCCCACCGTCCGCTTGGACCGGCGAATCGCTGATCAGTGGGGCGTACGTCGACCTGCCCGCCGGGGCCGGGCTGCGCTGGCAGCTCCCGCCGGCCGACCAGCCCCGGCTGGTGCTGCCCGTGGTGGACCTGCGTTCCGGCGTACCCGCCCGGACGGTCTGGCGCAGCGACGCCGGACCGCTCGGCGAGGTCGACCACGCCCGGATCGGCGCCCAGGGCAACTCCCCGGCCCCGGGCGCCCTGCTCCCGGTCACCCTGCCCCGCGAACTCGCCGCCCACGCCACGGACCTGACCGTCGAGGCGGCGGCCGGGGAGCCGGCGACCGTCGACGCGGTCGTGCTGGAGCCGCTGGTCTCCCGGCTCACCCTGGCCGGCGGCGAACGGCGCACGACGCTGCTGCGCAGTGCTGCCCGGACCGCCCGGACGGCGGAGATCACCGCCACCGGACCGGCCACCGTCGAGGTGTACGACGCGGCGGGCGTGCTCCGCTCGCGGGGCACCGGCGCCGCCGCCACGCTGCGGGTCACCGTGCTGCCTGGCGGCTTCACCCTGGTCCGCCAATGACCGGGTCCGCGCCGGGGGAGCTGTGGTGGCGCGGCGGGGTCTGCTACCAGGTGTACGTGCGCAGTTTCGCCGACTCCGACGGCGACGGAGTCGGCGACCTGCCCGGGGTGACCGCCCGCCTGCCGTACCTGGTCTCCCTCGGCGTGGACGCCGTCTGGCTGACCCCGTTCTATCCGTCACCGATGGCCGATGGCGGGTACGACGTCGCCGACTATCGCGGTGTCGACCCGGCCTTCGGCACCCTCGCCGATTTCGACGCGCTCGTCGCCGACGCGCATCGGCTCGGCCTGCGGGTCGTCTGCGACCTGGTGCCCAACCACACCTCGGACCGGCACCCTTGGTTCCGCGAGGCGCTCGCCGCACCGCCGGGCAGCCCTGCCCGTCGCCGGTACGTCTTCCGTCCGGTCGATGACCACGACCCGGACCGGCCACCCAACGACTGGCGTTCGGCGTTCGGCGGGAGCGCCTGGCGGCGGGTGCCGAGCCCGGACGGCTGGCCCGACGAGTGGTACCTGCACCTGTTCAGCCCCGAACAGCCCGACCTGAACTGGGACAACCCGCAGTTGCGGGCGGAGTTCCGGAAGATCGTCCGGTGTTGGCTGGACCGGGGTGTGGACGGGCTGCGCATCGACATGGCGCACGCTCTGTTCAAGCACCCCGACATGGTCGACGCCGGCGCCGGACAGCACATCGAGTTCCGGCGTAACCACCTGATGCCCTTCTTCGACCAGCCGGGCGTGCACGGGCTGTACCGGCAGTGGCGAACCATGGTCGACGCGGTGCCGGGGGAGCGGGCGCTGATCGGGGAGGTGTGCCTCTTCGACGCCGACCGGCAGGCCCGGTACGTCCGCCCCGACGAGCTGCATCAGGCGTTCACCTTCGAGTTGCTGGAGTGCGACTGGTTCGCCCCCGCGCTGCGGGACACCATCGGGCGGACGCTCGAGGCGTACCGCCGGGTCGGCGCCCGGCCGGCCTGGGTGCTTAACAGCCACGACGCGACCCGGACCGTCACCCGCTACGGTTCGGGAGGTGGGGGCCCGCGGGCGGCCCGGGCCCGGGCCGCCGCCCTGTTGATGCTGGCGCTGCCCGGCGCGGCGTACGTCTACCAGGGGGAGGAACTGGGGCTGCCCCAGGTGGACCTCCCCGACGAGGCGCTCCGCGACCCGATCTGGGAACGCTCCGGGCGGACCGTGCGCGGGCGGGACGGCTCGCGGGTACCGATTCCGTGGACGGCGGACGGCGAGACGTACGCCTTCTCGCCAGACGGCGCCGACCCGCCCTGGCTGCCGCAGCCCGACGGCTGGGGAGCCTGGAGCGTGCAGCGGCAGACGGCCGACCCGGCCTCCACGCTGGCGCTCTACCGGGCGGCGATTCGGTTGCGCCGGAAGGTGGGGGAGAACATCGGGGCCGCTGAGCTGACTTGGTGGGACGCCGGACCGGACGTGGTGGCGTTCCGTCGCGGCGACGGGTTTGGCTGCGCGGTCAACACCGGCGGCGGGGCGGTGCCGCTGACCGGTGTCGGCCGGGTGCTGCTGGCGAGCGTACCGGCCGAACCGGCGGGCGGGGCGCTCCTGCTGCCGCCGGACGCCGCGGTCTGGTTCATCCCGGCCTGAGAGGGCGTCTGATTCACGTATTTTGCGAGTGATGCTGCCTTCAGGTGTCTCGCCAGGTTGGGGTGGTTTCGTCGGTGATGCGTTTGGTGAGGTTGTCGATCATCGCGATGCGGATCATGCTGGCTGAGTTGTCGGGTAGGGCTTCGTAGTCGCGGGCGAGGCGTCGGTGTTGCATGATCCAGCCGAGGGTGCGTTCGACGACCCATCGGCGTTTGACCACGGAGAATCCTTTGATCTGTGGGTCCCTGGTGACGACTTCGACGTCGATGCCGAGGGCGGCGCCGTGTTCGATGACCTTGTTCTTGAAGCCCGCGTCGACCCAGGTCTTGGCCAAGGCAGGGTGGATGGCTTTGGCCTGGTCGAGCAGGTTGATGCCGATGGTGTTGTCGCTGGCGCTGGCAGCGGTGACGACGACGGCGAGGAGTAGGCCGAGGGTGTCGGTGATGATGCCCCGCTTGCGTCCGACGATCTTCTTGCCGGCGTCGATGCCCTGGGTGGGCAGGGGTGCGTTGGTGGAGGTTTTCACACTCTGGCTGTCGATGATGCAGGCCGACGGGTGCACGGCACGTCCGGCCTTGGTGCGGGTCAGTCCGGTGAGCTGGTAGTTGAGCTGGACGAAGATGCCGTCGTTAGTCCAAGCGGTGAAGTAGCCGTAGACGGTCTGCCAGGGCGGGAGATCGTGGGGCAGATAGCGCCGGGCGATGCCCGTGCGGTTGACGTACAGGATCGCGTTGAAAATCTCCCGCAAGTTGTGGGTGGCAGCGCGTCCGCCGACGCCGGCCTGGGTACGGGCCTGACGCCAGGCATTCAGGCGTGGTGCGATCAGCGCCCAGCGGGCGTCGGACAGGTCGCAGGGGTAGGTAGGTCGCTCAACCATGCCGTGGTTCTACTGTGGACGAGCGGTAGTGGATCGCACCCGCGGTCCGACCACACGAGGACTTTTCTGAACCAGACACGTTCCGTGGAACGAAGCTGGCATATCGTTGCGACATCAGTCAGGCAAATGGTGCCGATAGCCGTGAGTCGTCGGCTCTACTGGCCCGGCAGCCGGCGGGCCGAATGCTGCTGATCCCACGCAGACAAGATTAAAACGCCCAGTCAGAAGGCATTCGATGAACCGGTGTCCCGCTATAACCTGTTTGCGGCGTGCCCTATTCTGCCGCTTTGCGGTTTGGATAGTGACGTGATCTCAACAAGAATCCGGTAGGTATCGGTATTCGAAGTGGATGAGGTGGAGAGCAGCGCGGACGATGTCGCCGATCTGCCGTGGGCTGGCGGTGGTGTGGCGTAGGGTCCGCCATCGGCCGGTGAGGATCGCGAAGCCGCGTTCTCCGAGGCACCGCATGGATCGAAGGATCGCGTTGTGGGTGCGGTTGTCTGCGGCGAGGCGGCGGCCGTCGGCGGGCTGCTTGTACGGGGTGTGGATGCCCTGGCCAGCGCCTTCGTAGCCGGAGTCGGCCAGGGTCGGCAGATCCAGCGCCGAAGCGGCCCAGTAGAGCGCGCCGGTGAGGTCCAACTGTTGGGCGCAGGTCAGGTCGTGCAGGTGTCCGGGCATCGCCTGCGAGGTCCAGATCGGTAGCCCGTCCGGGCGCATGATGGCTTGGATGTTCGCACCGAAGTCGCGGTGTTTCCCGGAGTACCAAGCGTCGATCGTTTCGCCTTTCACGCTGGTGGTCGTCTCGGCCAGCCGGTCGGTGTCGAAGAGTTTCCCGTCGAGGATCACGTGCGACCAGCCGTCGGCGGCTACCCGTTGCAGGGCGTCGTGCAGGGTGGGTGTCTGCGCCGCCAGGACGCGTACGGCCTCGGCGACGTACCGGTAAGCGGTTGCCCTCGACACGCCGAACCCGGCCCCGAGGGTGGTCTTGTCCTCGCCCTTGCGGAACCACACCAGCACCAGAAGCGCCTGGTAGAAGCACGTCAGCGCCCGGGATCGCGGTCGGGTTCCCACCGTCCGACGCTCAGCGCGAAGCAGACGCGCCACGTGTCGCACGAGTTCCCTGGGCACGTCAAGCCTGGCAGAATAGGTGATCACGTGGAGCCCTCTCGGAGACTGATTCCGTCGCAAGAACCTGTCTACCGATGGCTCCACGTCCTTATCCCACGCTGTCCGCTATGGACGCTATGCCCGTGTCATGCCGAACCGCGCCCGGATCCTTGCTGAGATCACCTCAGTGATACGACTCCGCCCTGACGGGCCAGTCGACGCCTGTTTCGTCTCGCTTCACGTACCAGATTCCGTCTGACGTAGATCTGGCCGTGAATCGCCGTCCCTGTCGCCTGCGACCCTCACCGCTCCGTCCAGAGTAGATCTCTGCCATGACCGCTCGCCGCGCCTACCCGTCCGACATCTCCGACGCCCGCTGGGCGCTGATCGCACCGACACTGCTCGCCTGGCAGAAGACCCGCCTCGACCGGCGACCCACCGGCGAGCCGGCCCGCACCGACGTCCGAGAGGTGTTCAACGCCATCCTCTATGTCAACCGGACCGGGATCGCCTGGAAGTACCTGCCTCATGACTTTCCGCCACACACCACGGTGTACTACTACTATGCCGCCTGGCGCGACGAAGGCCTCCTCGCCCAGCTCAACGTCGACCTGACCGCCCTGGCCCGGGTGAAGGCCGGCCGCGATGCGCAGCCCACCGCCGCGGTCGTCGATACACAGAGCGTGAAGACGTCCACGAACCCACCGACCGCCACGCAGGGAACCGACGCGGCCAAGAAGATCGTCGGACGCAAACGCAGCGTAGTCACCGACACCCTCGGGCTGCTGCTGGCCGTCATCGTCATGGCCGCCTCCGCCACCGAGAACACCGCCGGAATCCAAGCCTTGGAGCAGGTCAAGGCCACCCATCCCACCGTGACCAAGACGTGGGTGGACGCCGGCTTCAAAACCAAGTTCGTCGAACACGCCGCCACTCTGGGTATCGACGCCGAGGTCGTACCGCGCAACACCAACGTTCGAGGCTTCCACGTGGTCAAACGGCGCTGGGTCGTGGAGAGGACCCTGGGCTGGCTGATGCTGCACCGCAGACTCGTCCGCGACTACGAGACTCTCCCGGCCAGTTCCGAAGCCATGATCCACATAGCGATGATCGACAACGTCAGCCGCCGCATAACGGAAGAATCAACACCCACCTGGCGAGGCACATATTAGTAAATCAAGAACAAATCGAACGCCCTCTGAGACAACATGACACCGAGAAGGACCGCACCCGCGCATGTCATCATCGCTGATCGACGTGATCCGTCAGCATGCCCCTGCCCCATCCGGCGCGACGCCCGCCGTCCGGGAGGCATATGGCCTGTTGGAGGCCCTGGCGCGGTTTCCCGACCCGCGTGACCCGCGGGGGATCCGGTACCAGGGGATCGCGGACAGTCCCGCGTCAATCCACGAAAGGGGCGGTTCAGGTCCCTGACTCAAACCCGGCCCGCTCGACAGCAGCGTGTCCGGCCCGCCCGATTCGAGGATCCGGCCGAATGACCCCTAGCCACCGCAAGCCGGCCCGGGTAGTCCGAGGACTCCACGACGCCCGTCGTGGCCCCCGGAGTACCCGTCCGTTCAGCGGCGACTTGTCAGTTGCGGCCCGCCATAACGCCGCCGTCCACGTTCCAGATCGCGCCGGTCACCCAGTCCGTCTCGGGCGAGAGGAGGAAGGTGATGGTGGAGGCGATGTCGCGCGCCGTGCCGATCCGGCCGATCGGGTGGAACGCGTCGAAGCCGTGCAGGACCTGATCGATCTGGTCCTTCGGAATGAAGCCCTCATACAGCGGCGTGGCCACGACCGCGGGCGCGACCGCGTTGACCCGGATCTTGTGGGGGGCCAGTTCGATCGCCAGGTGGCGCTGTTGCGTTGCGGGTCAAGGGAGATGGCGAGCCCGTTTCGGGTCCGCGGTCAGATCCCGTGGGCCAGCTCGGTGAACGCGGCAGCGACCCTCTTCGCTGGCGGGACATCGACGGAAAGTTCGTAGTGACCGCGTCGCAAGTTCTGCATGAAGGCGTGTCCGGCGATGATCACTTGTGCGGTCTGGTCGGTCCGGAGTCCACGCATGGGTCGTAGCCGGTGTTTGAGCTGGCTGTGATCCGCCTCGATCGGATTGTTCGCGTACCGCTCGACGTGGTGCCAGGCCGAGGGGATCAGGTCGTCGAGCACCGCGGGGTAGACCGGGGCGGCGTCGGTGACGACCTCGCTGGGCGTCACATTCAGCATCCGCAGCGCACGCTGGAAGAACCGCCGGGCCGCGGCGGCATCGCGGCGGGCCGAGACGAGCGCGTCGATGACCTGCCCGTGCTGGTCGATCGCGCGGTAGACGTACCGCCACACGCCGTTGACCTTGACGTAGGTCTCGTCGACGAACCACCGGTCACCAGGCGAGTGGCGGGCGAACCGGGCCACGTCGGCCAGCAGCGGCGTGAACCGTTGCACCCACCGGAACACGGTGACGTGGTCGACGTCAACACCGCGTTCGACGAGCAGCTCCTCCACGTCTCTGTACGAGAGGCAGTACCGCAGGTACCACCGGACCGCGACGACGATCACCTCGGACGGGAAGCGGAACCCGGTGAACGCCGACTTCGGTGGCGACCAAGGGCGACGAAGGCTGGACAGCGTCACCCGTCCAGCCTGCCTCGGCCCCTGGGATCCGGCAACGCAACAGCGCCCTTCCCGTCACGGTCCCGGATCAGGAACCGCGTCCGGCAGCCGGCGTCCTCGAGGTCCATGACCAGGTTCTTTGCCGCTTGTGCCACCCACGTGGCGGTCGGGTGCGTGGTCACGCCCAGGACCCGGACCCGTCGGTTGGCGTGCTCGATCACCGCGAGCACGTACAGCCGCGCTCCGGTCAGGGTGACCGTCTCGAAGAAGTCGCACGCCAGCAGGGCGTCGGCCTGCGAGCGCAGGAAGTCGACCCACGTGCTGCAGGCGCGCTCGGGCGCCGGGTCTATCCCGGCCTCTTGCAGGATCTCCCACACGGTGGACGCGGCCACCTTGATTCCAAGCACGAGCAGTTCGCCGTGAAGTCGGCGATATCCCCAGCTGGGATTCTCCCGCGCCAGGCGCAGCACCAGGGCGCGAATCGAGTGCACGGTCCGCGGCCGGCCCGGGCGCTTGGGCCGGGACCGAGCCGCGTGGCGGTGTGCGAGCAGGTCGCGGCGCCAGCGCAGGACAGTGTCGGGGCGCACCAGCAGCGGCATCCGACGCAGCACGTCTGCCGGGAGCCGGTGCAGCAGCGCCGCCAGGAACGCCCGATCGCTCGGGTGCAACCGCGGTCTCTGCTTGCCCAGTTGCCGCTCCAGCAGGGTGATCTGATGACGCAACGCCAGGATCTCCACGTCCTTGTCCCAGTCGCTCATCGGCAGCAGGCGCAGCATGGCGAACGCGTTTGTCACGCCCAGGTAAGCCAGTCGCAGCAGCACGGCGGACCATCATGCCGTGCCGATCATCGGTGCGCGAGAGCCCCAGCGCGCAATCGGGATCGACATCCCGTCCACCCCAAGCACCGGCTCCGACCAGGGCGGATGGAGTTTTCGGCAGGGGCAGCGTTCCCGTCGTACGGTGCCCACCCATCGTTCGGCGAACGCGTTTGCCCGGGGTGCCTGCGGCGGGGTCTTGATCACGTCGATGGCTTCGGCGGTGAACACGGCGTCGACGGTGTTCGTGAACTTCGTGTCGCGATCGCGGAGCAGGAACCGCAGCCCCGCCGCGTGTTGGTCGAGGTCCATCAGCAGATTCCGTGCCTGCTGGGCCACGCAGGCGCCCGTTGGATGCGCGGTCACCCCAACCACGTGGACTTGGCGGGTGGCGATCTCGACGAAGAACAGCACGTAGATCCGCTTGAGCAACACCGTGTCGACGGTGAAGAAATCACAGGCCAGGATTGTGCGGGGCTGGGCGGTCAGGAGCTGCCGCCAGGTCGGTCCGGACCGCCGTGGTGCCGGGTCGACCCCGGCCTGGTTGAGGATCTTCCACGCCGTGCTGGCCGCAACCCCGTGGCCCAAGCCGACCAGCTCACCCTGGATGCGGCGGTGCCCCCACGACGGGTTCTCCGCCGCGAGTCGCAGCACCAGGTCGCGGACCTGTGCGTTGACCGGTGGCCGGCCCGGCCGGGCATGCGGGTACGTCCATCGTCGGGCGACCAGTTCACGGTGCCACCGCAACAGCGTGGCCGGGGTGACGATGACCGCCGACCAGCGGGGGCGGGGCAGCAGCCGCGACAGCACCGCCAGCACCGCCCGGTCGGCCGGCTCGAGATCGGGCCGGTGCACCTGGCGACGCAGCACGGCCACCTGATGGCGGAGCACCAGGATCTCCACATCCTTGGCCCCACCGTCGCGGGCGATCTGGGACAACATCTGCAGGACCTGGCGAAGCAGCAGGTACAGCAACGACGCGCTCATGGCCACGAGCATGACGGCTGCGCAGGGCTCGAGCTCGCACAGAACCTCACTTCAGACAGCCGAACCGAGTATTCGAGCCCCACACGTTGACGGCGATGACGTCGACCGTCGGCGCGGCGAGCGGCAACACGATCTGGAAGATCGCCTGGTACGGCAGGCCGCGCCGGCCCAGCTTGCCGGCGGGGCCGGCCTCCACGAGCGCGTGGCGGCGCTTCCACCTTGCCTGCATCGTGCCGTAGCACCAGCGGTAGTGCTGCCGCCACAGCTTGCCGCAGCGACGAGGGCGCCTCGGTCCAGGCGATCGCACGTTCCTCGTACACCATCGTCCAACCGGCGCGGAGCACCGCCATCGTGAGGTCGGTGTCCTCGGCGAGGGTGTCCGCGGGCAGCCCGCCGACCTGGGCGAGGACCTCGCGGCGGAACGCGCCGATCGGTCCGGGGACAGTGGGCATGCAGCCCAGGACGTCGTACGTCCGGCGGTCGAGGTTGAAGCCGATGACGTACTAGAGGTGCTGCCACCGGCCGAGCATGCGCCGCCGGTTGGCGGCTTTCGTGTTGCCGGAGATCGCCCCGACCGTCGGATCGGCGAATCCCTGCACGAGCCGATAGACGGTGTCCGGCTGGAAGACTGTGTCCCCGTCGACCAGGACCAGTAGGTCGGCGCGGGCGTGCCGGATGCCGGTGTTGAGCGCCGCGGGCTTGCCTGGCCGAGCGCGCCGTGGCGGCGGGCCACGTCGAGCCCGAAGGCGCCGGGAATGCCTTCCTGGTCTGCGAGCAGATGGCCGGGTACGTGCGGCACGTCGTACACAGTCACCGCGGCTTCTTCGGTCTGCAACGGATCTCCGCCCGAGTTGCCAAGGCCACCAACAACGGCGGCAAGGTGGACCTGTCGGCGCAACCGGAACACCAGATCCTCGGCAACCAGAAGACCGACGGGTTGATCGGCAACCGCTCCGGCGCCCGTGCGTCGGGACTCGTCGCTTCGGGATTCCCCGCCCGGCTCACCCCCGATGCGGCGGCCTTCGTGGACGCGACCTATCTGCCCTCGCTGGAACAGGCGTGGGGCCGCGACGCGCACGCCCTGGTACGGGCGCCGGCGCAGGAGCGCATGATGTTCGATCTGCGCCCGAACGGCCGGCGCGCAGGCAGGAGCAGGCTGAGCACCGCCGCCCCAAGCCACACGCCGATCCCGACGCCGAAGGCGGCTCCGTATCCGGCGTTGCTCGGCAGGTCCCGGCCCGGCTCGGTGTAGACGTCGAGCACCAGCGCGCTCAGCGTGCTGCCGATCGAGTAGCCGATGCTGCGCAGCACCTGGTTGAAGCTCGTCGCGCTGCCGGTCTCCTCGGCCGGAACCGCGTTGAGCAGGACTCCTAGGCTCGCGGAGAAGGTAAGCCCGACACCGAGGCCGGCTAGGCCCATGGCGAGGAACGGCTGCCACAGCTGTTCGCGCCAGAGCGCGAGTAGCCCGGTCGCCGCGACGAAGACGAACGCGCCGAGGGTGATCGTCGGTTCAGCGCCCACCCGTCGACGCAGGGCTGGTGCGACCCGGTTGGCGACGACGCTCCCGACGGAGAAGGGCACCAGGACCAGCCCGGCCACCACGACCGGCACGCCGAAGCCGTATCCGGCGGTGGGTGGTGTCTGCACGAACCGGATGACCAGCGCCATGAGCAGATAGATGCCCACCCCGGCGAGGAGCGTGGCGACGTCCGCGGTCAGCACCGACCGGTCTCGCAGCAGGCGCAGTTCGACGAGCGGGTGTGCACAGCGGATCTCATGCGCCACCCAGAGCGCGAGGAGGGCGGCGGATGACACCAGCAGGCCGATGACCGGACCGGACGACCAGCCCCAGTGCTCGCCCTGGCTCAACCCCACCAGGAGCGCCACCAGGGAGGCGCTCAGCGCCACGACCCCGAACAGGTCGAACGGCCGGTGCCGCGCCGCCGAGCGCGCCGGGATGACGAGCCAGGCGAGTACGAGCACGGCCGCGCTGATGCCGACACCGAACCAGAAGGCCGCCCGCAGGCCCATCCGGTCGGTGATAAGGCCGGTGATCGGATATCCGAGCCCGACTCCGGAGACGGTGGTGACCGACAGCGCGGCGATGGTGGAGCGTGCTCGATCCATCGGAAGGTTCTCCCGCGCGACGGTGATCACCAGCGGCACCATGCCCAGGCCGACGCCCTGCAGCGCGCGGCCCGCGAGGAGTTGGGCGAAGTTCGCCGAGACCGCGGCGAGCAGGCTGCCGGCCAGGGTGAGGCCGAGGCAGCCGAGGATCACCTGGCGCCGTCGGGGCCCGTCGCCGAGGCGGCCCATGGTCGGGGTCGCGACCGCCCCGGCCATCAGCGCCACGGTCAGCGACCACTGGGCCGAGCTGACCGAGACCTGGTAGTGCCGCGCGACGGTCGGGATCAGCTGCGCGCCGAGACTGCTGATGACTGCGGTGACCAGCCCGATGGCGATCAGAGCCGGTGGCAGCGCGGCGATGTGGCGGTCGGAGAGCAGGTCGGGACCGCCCGGCGTGGTGGGGGTGGTCGTGCCCGCGGGGCGTGTCACTGCGGCCTTGAGGCCCCTCACAGGTCGGCACGGAGAAGCTCGGTGACCGCTGTCTGCGCCTGGGCGAGCGCCAGAGCGAACTGTCTGCCCTCGTCGGCGGTCGGCATCCGGCTCGTCGGCACGGCGACCGCGATCGCGGCGAGCGGAGCCCCGATGAGATCCCGGATCGCGGTGCCGACCGCGCTGATCCCCTTCTCTCCCTCCTCGACGTTCACCGCGTACCCGAGATCGCGGATCGCGGCCAGCTCCGTTTCCAGCTGATCCCAGGTCTGGATGGAGGACGCCGTCCGGCTCTCCAACTCGCGGTTCGGGTAGCGGCGGTCGAGCTCGGTGCTGGGCAGCGCGGCGAGGATCGCCTTGCCGCCGGCCGTGCAGTGGGCCGGCAGCATGAGCCCGGTCCGGCTGCCGACCCGGACCGACCGGGGACTCTCGACGCAGTCCATGAACCGTACGTTCTGGCCTTCGAGCAGCAGCAGCGAGACCGTCTCCTGAGTTTGCTCGCGCAGCTCCTCAAGGACCGGTCGGGCGACCCGACGGATGTCGATCCGCCCGATGGCGGCGAGCCCGATCTCGTTCAGCGAGGAGCCGGGGCGGTACGCGCCGTTCGGCTTGTCCTGCATGACGAAGCCTCGCGCCCGCAGGGCGGTGAGCAGGCGGTGGGCGGTGGACCGCGCGACGCCCAACTCCTCGGCCGCCTCGGCGACCCGCAGCACACGGCGTTCGCCGATGAGCTGCAGCAGCCGCAGCGCGTTGTCCACGGATGACAGGCCTCCGTCCGAGGGGGCACTCGAATTCTGCATGCAGGAAGAGTAGACCAAGATCTTCCTTCATGTGGAAGCTTGTGCCTAGGGTGGCGCAATGACTTCCTCGCCTGGAGAAAATCGACCCCCCGTGGCCGTCGTCGGCGGCGGGCCTGTTGGCATGACCGCGGCCGCGGCGCTGTCGGGCGCCGGCATCCCGGTCGTGGTTCTCGAGGCTGAGCCGGTGGCGAAGACCGACTGGCGTGCCTCGACGTTCCATCCGCCAACCCTCGAATTGCTGAGCGAACTCGGCGTCGTCGAGCAGATGCACGCCGAGGGCCTCATGGTGCCGCGGTACCAGTTCCGCGACCGCCGGGACGGGCTGGTCGCGGAGTTCGACTTCGGGCTGCTGCGTGAAGAGACGCCCTATCCGCACCGGTTGCAGCTCAACCAGCAGCATCTGGTGCGGATGCTGGCGGACCGGCTGCGGGACCAGCCACTGGCCGAGGTGCGGTTCGGATGCCGCGTCACCGACCTCGACACCGCAGGCGACGTCACCACGCTGACCGTCGAGACGCCCACCGGCGTGGAGCGGCTGGCCTGCTCGTACGTCATCGGCGCCGACGGCGCGAGCAGCACGGTACGGGGACTGCTCGGCATCGACTTCGAGGGCTTCACCTATCCCGAGCGCTTCCTGATCGTGAGCACGTCGATCGACATCCGTGAGCTGTTGCCCGATATCGCGGACGTCAACTACATCGCCGATCCCGAGGAGTGGCTGTTCCTGCTGCATACGCCCGAGTCGTGGCGCGCGGTCTATCCGGTGCCCGCCGGACAGTCACGGGAGGAGGCCACCGACCTCGCGGAGATCCAGACGCACCTGCAGGGCATTGCCGCCTACCCGCCGGGGTACCCGGTGGGCGACTACCAGCTCTACAACGTGCACCAGCGGGTCGCCTCCACGTTCCGGCTCGGCAACTGCGCCCTGATCGGCGACGCGGCACACATCAACAGCCCGCTGGGCGGCGTCGGACTCAACAGCGGCATCCACGACGCCATGGATCTCACCCGCCGGTTGACCCGCATCCTGCGCGACGGCGCCGACGCCGACGCCGAGCTGGACCAGTTCGCCCACCTGCGGCACCGGGTCGCCGTCGAGTACGTCCAGGCCGACACCCAGCGGAACACCGAGCGGCTCAACGAGCGCGACGAGGGAAAGCGGCAGGCGCACCACGCCGAGTTGCGGGCGATCGCCGGCGACGTCGAACGGTCTCGGGCGTGGTGCCGGCGGGCGTCACTCCTGGCGAGCGTGCACGAGTTCGGGATCGGCCACCCGCTCGAGCCGGCCTCCTACCCCACCGGGCCGACCGCGGCCCGCACCGAGCGTCACTGAACGGAGAGAACGCTGTGACAATCGAAAAATCCGTCCCCGACGTGACCGTCGACGAGGAGCTGGAAGCGTTCTACGCCGACCTGGCCGCGGTCCATCTGCACCCGCTGTGGACGATCACCAAGCAGCTGCTGACGCCGACGCCACAGCCCCGGGCGGTCCCGTGGCTCTGGTCGGCCGAGACGCTCAGGCCGCTCGCCGAGCGAGCGTTGCGGCTGGTCCCCGTCGAGCGCGGCGGCGAGCGTCGGGTGCTGAGCCTCGGCAATCCCGGGCTGGGTGGCCTGCCCTATGCCGCCGGAACGCTCTGGGGCGCGATCCAGTGCCTCGGCCCGGGGGAGACCGCGCCAGCCCACCGCCACTCGCCCGGTGCGATCCGGTTCGTGCTCGAAGGCAGCGGCGTCTGGACGACCGTGAACGGCGATCCGTGCGACATGTACCCCGGCGACCTCGTGCTGACCCCGGCCAGTAACTGGCACGAACACACCAGTGCCGGCACCTCGCCGATGCTCTGGTTCGACGGCCTCGACCTGCCCATGGTGGAGGCGCTGGACGCGATCTTCTTCGAGCCGTACCCGCACGACCGGCAGCCCGACAGCGGCGAGCACAACCAGTCCGAGGCGCGCGAGCGGGGACACGGGCAGCCGTACGCCGAGGGCGCGGTGACCGCACTGGACCCCGAGCACTCGCCGCTGCTGGTGTATCGGTGGACCGATACGGACGCGGAGCTGACCCGGCTCAGCGAGCTACGTGACGAGGCGATGGTCAGCCTCGAGTTCGCGAACCCGCGTACCGGGGCGAGCGTGCTGCCGACCCTGAGCTGCGGTATGCACCGGCTGGCGGCCGGACGGCGGACCGCGCCGATCCGGCATACCGGCAACACGATCTACGTGGTCTACCGGGGGTCCGGTAGCACGGTGGTTGACGGGGTCCGGCTCGACTGGTCCGCGGGCGACATGTTCGTCGCGCCGTCCTGGGCGGCGGTCGAACACCTGGCACACGAGGGTGCCGACATCTTCACGTTGGGTGACGCGCCGGTGCTCCGCGCGCTCGGCCTCTACCGCGAGCAAGTGCTCGCCGATCCCCAGCGCGTCGACCGCGTGTTCACGCCCGAACAACAGCCATGACGCCGATGCCCGATGGTACGACCCGGAGCCGGAGGAACAGACGATGAAACTGGCGATCTTTGATGAGCTGCGTCTCGGTGTCGCCGTGGACGGGGGCATCGTCGACGTCACCGACGCGCTGCCGTGGGCGCACGATCCGGACCCCTTGACGGCGGGCTGGTGGCGCCGGTTGTGCCGGGATTTCGGCCAGGTGCGGGCGGAGCTTGAGGCGGCCGTCCGGCACGGGGTGGTGGTGCCACTCGACGCGGTGCGGCTGCACGCCCCGGTGGTCAACCCCTCGAAGGTGCTGGCTTCGGCGTCCAACTATCGGGAGCACGTCGCGGAGATGCACGGCGTGCAGGAACGGACGCTGGGACGCGTCGAGTCCTGGATGATGAACTTCGACGTCTTCCTGAAGTCGCCGTCGTCCATCGTCGGTCCGGCCGACGACATCGTGCTGCCGCGCGACGTGATCGCGGCGGGACACGAGGTGCATCACGAGTCGGAACTCGTCGTCGTGATAGGTACCGGGGGGAAGGACATCCCCGAGTCGGTGGCGCTTGAGCACGTGCTCGGCTACACGATCGGTCTCGACATCACCGTGCGTAGTGACGGCGACCGGTCCCGTCGCAAGAGCTACGACTCCTTCAGCCCGCTCGGTCCGTGGGTCACGACCAGTGACGAGGCAGGAGACCCGGGTGACTTCGACATCCGGCTCACCTGCTCGGGCGAGCCGAGGCAGCAGGTGAACACCTCGACCCTGATCACACCGGTACCGGCGATCGTCTCCTACGCCTCTTCGATGATGACGCTGCTCCCCGGCGACGTCATCTTCACCGGCGCCCCGCCCGGCGTCGGGCCGATCGTGCCCTGCGATGTGCTGGACACCTCGATCAGCCGCCTCGGAGAAATGCGGATCCGGGTGCGCTAGCGCGAACGGCGGCGCTTGGATTCACCACGCTCGCTCCAAGTTATTCCGTAACAAGGAATCCACTGAGGAAAGAGTTCCACAGGGTAGAAGTTTCCCCCCGCCGCGCTTACTGTACGTCGAACTGGACGACCGCCGCGCGGACGGCGGATACGGAGGTCAGCGCCCCCGCGCTGCCTGGTCCAATGGAGGTCAGCCTTGCGTAGACATATCAAGATCACTCTAGCCACCCTGATGGTCGCCCTCCTCGCCGCGGGCTGCGGCGACAACGCGGGCGGCGACTCCTCGGGCGGCGGGAACTCGGGAGTCACCGACGTCAATGTCGGGATCGTCCCCTTCTCGCCCAATGCGGTCCTCTTCCAAGCGATCGAGGGTGGCATCTTCAAGAAACACGGACTGAACGTCAAGACGACCTCGGCGGCGGCGCCGACCCCGATCGTCGCGGCGATGGTCAGTGGCCAGCAGCAGTTCGGCTTCGTCACCACGCCGGTGCTCATCAACGCCAACGCCGCGGGTACCGCGGTGAAGTGCGTCGCGCCCATCGACGGCCAGGTCAGCAAGGAGCGCGACTCCAGCGCTCTCGTCACCGCCGCGAACAGCGGCATCAACTCCCTGGCGGACCTCTCCGGCAAGAAGATCGCCGTGGTCCAACTGTCCAGCATCAACCTGATCGGGGCGAAGAAGCTGGCCGAGGAAGCGGGCGCGACGAATATCGAATGGGTGGTGATCCCGTTCCCGCAGATGCCCCAGGCACTGGCCGATGGCCGAGTCGACGCGGCGGTGGTCACGACGCCGTACCTGGAGACGGCCCTGAAGGCGGGGGCCAAGGCCCTCGCGCACCCGAGTTCCGACCTCTGGCCCGAGGGCACCGTCTACTGCTATGGCGCCACCGCCAAGTACCTGGACGAGCACCCCGACGTGGCCAAGGCGTTCCAGGACGCGATGACCGAGGCCATCACCTACACGAAGGACCACGAGGACGAGGTCAAGCAGACCCTCGTGAAATACCTCAAGTTGACTCCCGAGGCGGCGAAGGAGCAGATCCTGCCGACCAACTACGTCCCGGAGATCAATGTGGCGTCCATCGGTGACATCCAGAACGTGATGGAAGCCCAGGGCGCCATCAAGACGAAGGTCAACCCGGCCGACCTCGTCTGGCAGCCCGCGGGCTGATCAGCGACCGGGAGCGGAAGGAAGAACCATGAGCCAGCCTGTCAGTTCGGACCGCGCCGCCGGCGTGGGGCTGCTCGGTGATCACCGCGCGAGCGTCGTCGTCGCCGGTGAGGTGTTGCCGTCCGAATACCAGCCGGTGCACAATCCCGCCCGCACCGACGAGGTCGTCGGTACGGTGGCCATCGGCACCGCCGACCACGTCGACCGGGCGGTCGCCGCGGCCTCGGCCGCGTTCGGGGCCTGGTCGACGGCGTCGCCGTACGAGCGGGCCGACCGGCTGCGGGCGGCGGCGGCGGAGATCGCGGAACACGCGCTGGACCTCTCCGAACTGCTCACGCGGGAGCAGGGCAAGGTGCGGTGGGAGTCGAAGATCGACGTCGGGGGTGCCGCCCACATCCTCGGGTACTACGCCGGCTTGGCCGACCAGTTGGCTGACGACGACGTCTTCCGCAGGGACGCCCGGGGCACGATCTACACTGGCCGGCGCCCGATGGGTGTCACCGGGGTGATCGTGCCCTGGAACAGCCCGGTCTACCTCGCCTTCCTGGGCATCGCGCCGGCGCTGCTCGCCGGCAACACCGTGATCGTCAAGCCGTCGGAGTACGCGCCGCTGGCGCTCGGCCGGGTGCTGGACCTGCTCGCCCGGCACCTTCCGGCCGGGGTCGTCAACACGGTTCCCGGCGGCGCGGAGGCCGGCTCGGCGATCGCCCGGCACCCGCTCATCCGCAAGGTCTTCTTCACCGGCAGCACCGCGACCGGACAGCAGGTGATGCGCGACGCGGCGGGGAACCTGAAGAACATCAGCCTCGAACTCGGCGGCAACGACCCCGCCATCGTGCTCGAGACCGCACGGATCGACGACACGCTCGTCGACGAGCTGGTGCGCAGTGTCTTCACGGCGACCGGTCAGATCTGCTTCGACGTCAAGCGGATCTACGTGCATGAGTCGCACTACGTCGACTTCGTGGCCCGGTACGTCGCCGCGGCAGACCGCATCGTGGTCGGCGACGGACTCGATCCCGGTACGACAATGGGGCCGGTGAACAACCGTCCGCAGTACGAGCGGCTCCAGGGACTGATCGAGCGGACCCGGGCCAGCGGCGCGACCGTCCGTACCGTCGGGACCCGACTCGATCCGGCCGGTTGGGACCGTGGCCTGTTCCTCATGCCCTCGGTGGTCACCGACGTCGAGCCCGGTGCCGAGATCGTGGGCTGCGAGCAGTTCGGGCCGGTCGTCCCGGTGCTGCCCTTCACCACCGACGAGCAGGCCGTCAGACTCGCCAACGACACCGAGTTCGGTCTCAGCGCCTCGGTATGGAGCGCGGACCGGGCCCACGCGCTCGGCGTCGCCCGGCAGTTGCAGTGCGGAAGCGTCTTCCTCAACGTCCACCGGATGGGCGCTTCCGATGTCTCGATGCCGTTCGGCGGCTTCAAGTCGAGCGGCATCGGTCGCGGCCATGGGATGGCCGCGCTTGAGGCGTGTACCGAGACCCAGATCATTGCTGACTACGTCGACGTGTCGGCGTTCCCCGGACCCGATCGACGCTGAGCTCGGAAATTCCGCTTGACAAGGCACACCCGTCCGCGAACGGCCCCGACGCACCGTCGCGTCGCGTGCCGGACCCGCGGGCCCCTCCCATCACCACCACCTCGCGCGAAGGGGGTCTCGGATGAATGTACTGAACGCCAGCTGGTTCAAGCTGCTGGCAAAGGTCGCTGTGTTCGCCGCCGCGCTCGCGGCATGGCAGTTCTGCAGCGCCACCGGCCTGCTCGCTCAGGACTCGTTCCCGTCGATGACCAGCACGGTCACCGAACTCGTCCGGCAACTCGGCTCGGCCGAACTGTGGACTGCGGTCGGGCAGACCCTGCAGGGATGGGGGCTCGGCCTGTTGATCGGCGGCGGCCTCGCCATCCTCACCGGTACGCTGCTCGGGCTGAACAGGTTCGCCTATCGCAGCGTTATCCCGGTCGTCGAGTTCCTCAAGACCGTTCCCGTGATCGCGATCCTTCCGCTCGTGGTCTCCGTGTACGGCGCGACGACGGACATGAAGGTCTTCCTGGTCGCGTTCGGCGTCTACTGGCCGCTGACGATTCAGGCGATCTACGGCATCCGGGCCGTTGACCCGGTGGTCCGCGACACAGCCCACATCCTGCAGTTGCGCGGCTTCCGCCGGATCGCCGTGGTGACCCTGCCCAGCGCCGCGCCCTTCCTGGCGACTGGTGTACGGGTCGCCGCGGCGGTGGGACTCATCCTCGCGGTCATCGCCGAGCTCATCGGCGGGGCCCCCGGGCTGGGGCTCAGCCTGCTGACCGCGGAGAACGCCGGTCCCACCCAGCTACCCGCGCTGTACGCGTTCATCCTCATGACCGGTCTTACCGGCGTGGCCGTGACGGGCGTCTTCACCGCGGTCGAGCGGCGGTTGCTGCACTGGCACGAAAGCCAGCGGAACCCTGCGGCGAGGGCGGCATGACCATGACAGCTGTCAGCGAGAAGACCGAACCTGCCGTGCGAACCACCAGGCCGGCCCGGCCGCTGCCCGGCCGGGTCTGGGACGTGGTCTCGCGTACCTGGTTCTTCGTCGCCGTCGTCATCCTGTGGTGGGTGCTGTCGGCGAACAGCACCTCCACGTTCTTCCCGCCCCTGCGGGACATCGTCCAGCGGTTCTACGAGTTGTGGATCGTGGGGGACACGGCGAGCACGCTGAAGGCGAGCCTCGTCAACTTCGTGATCGGGTATGGCGGCGCCAGCGTGCTCGGTGTCGCGTTCGGTGCCCTGCTCTGGCGGTTCACTCGGATAGCCCACGCGGTGTCCCCACTGCTGTACTTCATCTACGTCATCCCCTCGGTCGCGATGCTGCCCGCGGTCATCGCGGTGATGGGGATCGGTTCCGGAATGAAGATCACGATTATCATCCTCGCCGCGATCTGGCCCACCCTGCTAAACACGCTCGACGGTATGCAGGGCATCGACGCGATCAAGCTCGACACGGCGAAGGTCCTGCACATGTCCTCGCTGCGTACGGTCCGCTCGGTGGTGTTGCCGGGCGCCCTGCCCCAGATCATGGCCGGCCTGCGGCACAGCCTGCAGATCGCGGTGATCATGATGGTGGTCAGCGAACTGGTCGCGTCGACCTCCGGGATCGGTTTCTTCATTCTCGACGCCCAGCAGCGATTCGCCTTCACCGACATGTGGACGGGGATCATCGTGCTGGCCCTGATCGGAAGTGCCCTGACGTTCCTGTTCATCGCCGTCGAGCGGGTGGTCCTTGCCTGGTACATCGGCGCGCGAGCCGTCGAAGAGAAGGGTTGAGCGCCATGGCGCGTCCCATAACCACAGAGGTCGCCGCGACGACCGCCGCAACCGGGTCGGCCGAGGGTCAGCCGGTGCTGTCGATCAACAGCCTGCGCAAGGTGTACAACGCCGGCCGACCGGACGAGCGGGAGGCGATCGCGGACGTCTCGTTCGACGTCGGCAAGGGCGACTTCGTCTGCGTGGTCGGACCGAGCGGCGCGGGCAAGACCACCCTGCTGCGCTGCATGAGCGGCCTGCTGCCGGCCACCTCTGGCGAGGTGCGCTTCGAGGGCATGCCGCTGCGCCGGGTGCCCGACCGGCTGAGCGTCGTGTTCCAGGACTACAGCCGGTCCCTCTTCCCGTGGCTCACGGTCCCGGCCAACGTCGCCGTACCGCTCAAGGTGGCCGGGTACGACAAGCAGAGGCGCAAGGCGCGCGTCGACGAGGTGCTGGCCGCGGTCGGCCTCGGTGACGTCGGTAAGCGCTATCCGTGGCAGCTCTCGGGGGGCATGCAACAGCGCGTCGCGATCGCCCGCGCGCTGGCGCACGAGCCCGACCTGGTGCTGATGGACGAGCCGTTCGCGTCGGTCGACGCACAGACGCGCTTCGACCTGGAGGACCTGATCCTGCGGGTGCGCAACGAGTACAACGTCACCGTTGTGCTGGTCACCCACGACATCGACGAGGCGATCTACCTCGCGGACCGGGTCGTGGTGCTGAGCAGCCCGCCGAGCCGGGTCCGCGAGATCGCCGACATCCCGCTGGAGCGTCCGCGCAACCAGCTGACCACCCGATCGAGCGAGACGTTCGGCCGGTTGCGCCGGCACCTGCTGGAGCTGGTGACCAGCTAACGCCGCCGGCGGTGCCGGCCGAGAGAGCCGGCCGGAACAGATCGAGAGACAAAGGAAGGAGTACGCGGATGCGACCCGTTGCCGACGTGCTGCTCGACGTGGTCCGAGACTGGGGCGTCGGCCACTTGTTCACCTGCCCCGGCAGCACCGAGGCGGCCGTCCTCGACGCGCTCGTGGTCCGCGACGACGTCGAGTTGGTCCTGACCACCCATGAGGCGGTCGCGGTGTCGATGGCCGACGGGCTGTCCCGGGCCACCCGCGCACCGAGCGTGGCCTATCTGCACGCCAACGTCGGGCTGACCAACGGGCTGAGCCACCTGTACGCGGCGCAGCTCGCGTACTCGCCGGTCGTGGTGCTCAACGGGCTGAAGCCGAGTTCGATCCAGGCCCGTGGCGGCTTCACCACCGGCCGACGGATGCGTGACCTGGTCCACCAGTACGTCAAGTCGGACTGGCAGTCCCTGACGGCCGACGGCATTCCCGAGGACGTCAACCGTGCCTTCCGGACCGCGGTAACGGAGCCCGCGGGACCGGTGTGGGTGGGGCTGAGCCAGGATCTGATCGAGCAGAGCACCGAGGCGGCTGTCTCGGAGGTCGGGACGTACCGGTTCGACTCGCGCACCGTGCCGTCGCCGGCCGCGGTCGCCGCGGCGGCCAGGCTGATCGCGTCGGCCCAGCGGCCGGTGCTGATCGCCGGTAGCGAGCTGGCCCGGGCCGGCGCCGTCGACGAGCTGGTCAAACTCGTCGAGGCACTCGGCATCCCGGTCCTGCACGAGGACCGGCGGGGGTTCGAGCGGCCCGGATTCCCGACCGACCATCCGCACTTCAACGGGCAGTACGAGCCCAACCACCCACTGGTGCGGCAGGCCGACCTGCTGGTCTTCCTGGGCGCCCGGTTGTTCAACGAGTTCGAGCCGGCGCGCGTACCGCCGATCCCGCCGGGCGCCCGGGTGATCCACAGTCACACCGATCCGCAGCACGTGGCCGCGATCCACGGGGTCGACGTCGGCCTCGTGGGCGACCAGCGGCTGCTGATCGAGGCGCTGCTGGCCACGGTGCCGGTGCCGATCGGGCCGCGCGAGATGCCGGCGTACCCGGGTCAGGGCGAGCGGACTCCGACGCGGACTTCCGGCGGCGCGCTCCGGCCGGCGGACGTGGTGGACGTGATCACCGAGTCGATGCGGGGAGCCGCCCTGGTCGGTGACGCGACGACCGCGGGCGGCGTGTTGCAGCAGCGGGCCGGGCAGCGTACCGGCGACGACTACTTCGTCTCCACCTCCGGGTCCCTCGGCTGGGGCATGGGCGCGGCGCTCGGGATCAAGCTGGGGATGCCGCAGCGCCAGGTGGCCGCCGTCCTGGGCGACGGCGTCTTCCAGTTCGGGATGCCCGCGCTCTGGACCGCGGCCAGACGCGCGATCCCGGTCACCTACGTCGTGCTGAACAACCAGCGGTACGCCGCGGTCGGAGCCGCGCTGCGCCGGCTCGGCGGGCACGCGGTGCAACGCCAGGATTATCCGGGAACCGACATCGCCGGGCCCGCCATTGCGGACGTCAGCACGGCTTTCGGCGTACCGGGGCAGCGGGTCGACTCGCTGGGCGATCTGCGGGAGTGCCTTGCCAGAGCGCGCGGGCTCGACCATCCGACGTTGGTCGAGGTCATGACCGACCCCGCGGATTTCGGGCCGTAGCCGTGGACCCGATCTCCCGGGGGCGCGGTGGCCTGGTACTCATCATCGGCGCGGGCATCGGTGGCCTGGTGCTCGCCCTGGAACTGCACGATGCCGGCATCCCGTGCCGGATCTACGAGGCGGTGCCGGAGATCCGTCCGCTCGGGGTGGGCGTCAACGTCCTGCCGCACGCGTCCCGAGTGCTGTGCCGGCTCGGCCTGGAGGACGCCCTCACCCGGGTGTCGGTGACCACCCGGGAATCCGTGTTCTACAACCGGTTCGGTCAACTCATCCACCGCGAGCCGAGCGGGCGGTACGCCGGGTACGACCATCCGCAGTTCTCCATCCATCGGGGCGATCTGCAGCGGGTGCTGCTCGACGCGGTGTACGACCGGCTGGGCGCGGACGCGGTCGTGCTCGACCACCGCTGTACCGGCGTCACCCAGGACGACCACGGCGTACGGGCGCGGTTCCGCTGTTCCAGTACCGGCGAGGCGCTGCCGACCGTCGCCGGGAAGGTGGTGGTGGCCTGCGACGGCATCCACTCGACAATCCGAGCCCAACTACACCCGGACGAGGGTCCGCCCCGGTACTCAGGGATCAACATGTGGCGGGGAGTCACGGTTGGCCCGCCGGTCCTGACCGGGGCGAGCATGATCCGAGCCGGCTGGCTCGATCGCGGGAAGATGGTCATCTATCCGATCCGGGACGACGTAGACGGGCGGGGGAGTCAGCTCATCAACTGGGTCGCGGAGCTGGAGATGCCGCGGCACGTGGAGCGCGACTGGGGCCGGCACGGTCGGCTCGAGGACTTCGTCGGCGCCTTCGAGGACTGGCACTTCGACTGGCTCGACGTCCCGGCGATGCTGCGCGGCACCGAGTTGGTCTTGGAGTATCCGATGGTCGATCATGATCCGCTGGACAGGTGGACCTTCGGCCGGGTGACGCTGCTCGGCGACGCGGCGCACCCGATGGTGCCGCGCGGGTCCAACGGGGCCGGGCAGGCGATCCTCGACGCGCGGGCACTGCGCCGGGCACTGACGACCATCGACCACCCGCGATCGGCGCTGCGGGCGTACCAGGAGCAGCGGCTGCTGATCACCGCCCAGGTGGTCCGGACCAATCGCAGCACGCCGCCCGACGCGATCATCCGCGAGGTCTGGCAACGCACCGGGGACCAGCCGTTCGACCGCATCGAGGATGTGATCAGTGCGACCGAGCTGGAGTCGATCTCGCGGCGCTACCAAAAGGTCGCCGGCTACTCACCAGAGGCGCTGCGCGGCAGCGACTGAGCCGCGTGCTCCGGCGATGGAGCAGCGGCCGGATCCGGCGACGGAGCACCAGCCAGAAAGGACAGACGGATGACCCTGACCACGCGTTCCGAGGGCGCTGGCGACGTCGGGGCCCCGGACGGCCCGCGCCAACCGGACCGTACGCCCGAGCTCGACGCCCTCTACCGAGGGTTCGAGGCCGAACTGCTGGTGCCGTTGTGGACCCAGATCGACGACCTGATGCCCATGCAGCCACAGCCGAAGGCGCTGCCGAAGGCGCTGGCACCACCTGCTTCCGCTCGCCGAGCGGGCGGGTGCACTCGTGCCGGTCGGCCGGGGCGGCGAGCGCCGGGCGATCGCGCTGGCGAATCCGGGCCTGGGCGGGCTGCCGTACGCCACCCCGACGCTGTGGGCCGCGGTCCAGTACCTCGGCCCCCGGGAGAACGCGCCGGTTCACCGGCAAACCCAGAACGCCTTGAGAGGAAGTGTCAAGTGAAGCTCGCGACGCTGCGCATCAACGGGGGCACCCGCGCGGTCCGGCTCGCCAGCGACGGGTACGTCGACCTGGGCGTCGCCGACGTCGGCGAATTGTTGTCCCGCAACGACTGGGCGGCTCTGGCGTCGGCGTCCGGCGGACCGACGTACCCGGCCGAGGGTGCCGACCTCGCGCCGGTCGTACCGCGACCCGGCAAGATCGTGTGTGTCGGGCTGAACTACCGCAACCACATCCTGGAGATGGGACGGGAGTTGCCGCAGTTCCCGACCCTGTTCGCCAAGTATTCCGAGGCGCTCATCGGCGCCGCCGACGACATCGCGCTGCCGGCCGAGTCCGACGCCGCCGACTGGGAGGCCGAACTGGCGGTTGTCATCGGCTCCACGGTGCGCCGTGCCATCGCGGAGCAGGCCGCCGCGGCGATCGCCGGGTTCAGCGTCCTGAACGACGTCACCATGCGCGATTGGCAGTACCGGACACCGCAGTGGCTTCAGGGCAAGACCTTCGAGGCGACCACACCCTTCGGTCCCGTGCTCGTCACCCCCGACGAGTTGCCCGGCGGGGTCCGGCCGGCGCTGACCATGACCGCGTCGGTCGACGGAGAGCTGATGCAGAAGGTCGACACCGCCGAGCTGGTGTTCACGCCGGCCGAGCTGGTGGCGTACGCCTCGGCGATCTTGACCCTGCGGCCCGGCGACGTGATCGCGACCGGTACGCCCGGCGGTGTCGGATACGCCCGCACGCCGCGGCGCTACCTCGGCCACGATTCGCGGCTGGTGACCGAGATCAGCGGGATCGGGCGACTCGACAACCGGGCGGCGCGATGAGCATCCGGGACTGGATGGACCAGGGGACCAGGTTGTTCCTGTCCGCGGTGGATGGATTGAGTGACGACCAGTTCAACGGGCTGACCGCGCTGCCCGGCTGGACCCGTGCGCATGTGGTCGCCCACGTGCACTTCAACGCCGAGGCGCTGCGCCGGCTGACTCGCTGGGCCCGCACGGGGGAGGAAGTCCGGATGTACGCCGACCCGGTCCAGCGCGCCGACGAGATCGAAGGCGGAGCCCTACTCCCGCCGGCACAGTTGCGGGAACTCGTGCACACCTCCGCGCTGGCCCTCGCCGCTGACCTTGACTCGCTGTCACATTCGAGCTGGAGCAACGAGGTGGTCACCGCGCAGGGGCGGACGGTACCCGCGACAGAGATCCCCTGGATGCGAACCCGGGAGGTAACGGTGCACGCGGTGGACCTCCGGGCCGGCGTCGGGTTCGCCGACCTGCCGGACGACCTCAACGCCATGCTGGCGATCGACGTCGTCAAGAAGCGGTCGTCCAGCGGTGAGGCCGCTGTGCTCGCCGAATGGCTCACCGGGCGCACAGCCGCCAGCCCCACCCTGGGCCCCTGGCTGTGAGCCCACGGGCACGGCAAAGTCGATGATTGGGCTTTTATGCTGGTAGCGGCTCCAGGTGTTTGAGGACGCGGCGGTTCTTGCGGGCGTTGTGGCGTAGTGGGCGGCGATGTTGGTTCGGTGCCGACCCGTGGCACCTCAGTCAGGGTTTGCGGGCGACGCCTCCGTAGACGGAAGCGTCGGCGGCGGACGGGCGCGGCTGCGGCTCGTTTTGGTCAACTGCTTCAGCAGCCCATCCGGGCCCGTCAGCGACAGACCGTGTTCCTTGGCCGCCCGGACCAGCTCCGCCGCGGCCTTCGCCTCCGCCGACAGCTCAGGCCGCTTCTTCCGTCCAGTCACGTCATTCAGTGTCGCGGTCATCACGGCACCCTCCTCACCAGGCACAACGCCCCGGCAGGTCAGGCCGGAAACACCGTTAGATCCACACTCCCGCGGCTCGAGCTTGGCAGCTGCATCGGTCGACTGGTGTGAGGGCGACGGCAGGTTGGCTTGGACCTTCGCCACCATGACGGTGCCGGGCCACCCGCCCCGGTTCCACCGGCGAGAGGGTAACGACGCGGACAGCGTCGCCCGGCCGGGTGGCGCGAATCGATATCTTCTGACTGACACAACGGCGAGGGTTGCCGTGTGATGGTCGATCATTCCTAGAGGCGAAGGTCGTGGCGGGATTGTCACGGGGGTCCTGTTGCTTGCCGGATCGATGAACGCGTTGTACCCGGGTGGGGGCCGAGGTCAGATCGCCTGGGCGAGGTCAGCAAACGCCGTCGACACTCGCGTTGCCGGCGGGGCATCGACGGCGAGTTCGTAGTGGCCGCGTCGTAGGTTCTGCATGAAGGCGTGTCCAGCGATGATCACCTGCGTTGTCCTGTCGGTTCGTAGTCCGCGCATCGGTCTCAACCGGTGTTTGAGGTGGCTGTGGTCGGCCTCGATTGGATTGTTCGCGTACCGTTCGACGTGGTGCCACGCCTGCGGGATCAGCTCGTCGAGCACTCTGGGGTAGACCGGCGCGGCGTCGGTGACGACCTCGCTGGGTGTCACCTTCAACGTCGACGGCGCCCGGCGGAAGAACCGGCGTGCCGCGTTGGCGTCCCGTCGGGTGGAGACGAGCACGTCGATGACCTGCCCGTACTGGTCGACCGCTCGGTACACGTACCGCCACACGCCGTTGATCTTGACGTAGGTTTCGTCGACGAACCACCGGTCACCTGGGGAGTGCCGGCAGAATCGGGCGGCGTCGGCCAGCAGTGGAGTGAACCGTTGCACCCACCGGTAGACCGTGACGTGGTCGACCTCGACTCCGCGTTCAACCAGCAACTCTTCAACATCGCGGTAGGAGAGGTTGAACCGTAGATACCAGCGGACCGCGACGACGATAACCTCGGACGGGAAACGGAAACCGGCGAACGCCGACTTCGGTGGCAGCCACGGTCGCGGACGGGTCGACAGCTTCACCAGTCGAGCTTGCCTTGGCCTTGCCAACGCTCAACGCAACAGAGCCAGCTAGGCTGACGCGCCCCGGCGGGCAGCGTTGGACACCCTCGCCTGCCATAACAGCACAGTCGGAACGACCACGAGCTCAACGCCCAGGGCGCCGAGGAAGATGGGGTGCGGCCAGCCGGAGACGGCGGCGGCAAGCAACCGGGCCAGACCGCCGAGAAACGCCGCGCCGAGTGCGACGCGCAGCACGGCGGTAGCGTGTTGCACCGTCGGGATCGCCCACCACACCACCACCCCCGCAACGAGCCAGAATGCGTTGGTGAACCGGTATTCGCTGTCCACGGTGGCGTCGACTGGACCGCTACCCGGTAACGCGGTCGGCCCTGCCAACATCCCGTACAGACCCGAAGCCACCGCGACCGAGGCCAGGATCGCCAGTACGACTTGCAAGCTTCGCTTGCTCACCAAATTCTCCCTCGTCCGCCGCGCTCGCCACCGATGATCTTCCGATAAGTACGAGCCAACGATGTGGTGCGGAGCCTACCGATCGGGCGTATCCATCACTCGCTCGCTGTCCGCTCCGCCGGCATCGACGAACCACCGGTGGCCGGCCGCTCCGGGTCATCATGGTGAGTTGGCTGCGGCTGGTGCAGCGTTGGGGGCGTTGACGGTGGCGCGTTCAGAGGGGGAGTCTTGAACCGCAGTGTGAGGGCCACGAGACCTACGATGAGCGACACGCCGCCGCCGAGGAGGAAGGTCGATCGAGCGCCGAACTGTTCGGCGACCCAGCCCGGGTCTGACAGGCTGATGCAATCATCTGGGCGTGAGTTGTAGTTTGCCATGAATGGCGATCATGGATTTGTGGTCGACGTCGGCCCACCGATACGAACCCCCATGCCTACGGTAGGCGGGTCGCGATGGGTAGGCGCACGCCGTTCTCTTGGTGACGGTAGGTCCCATGGTGGGGGAGCGGGGTGCGGCGGGACCCTGGCGACGTCCTGTCGGCGTGCCCCCCCGTTTACCCCTCGAAAACCGCCGCCTGCGGCTGACAAACAGTGACAAGAAGCGATCATTGTTTGGACGTGTCTGTGCAGCTCGGCGCCTATTTCCCGACAGCTAATGACAAGGTCGGAGTGGCTACGGTTGGTAACAAGGGGTCGTCGGTTCGAATCCGGCCGTCCCGACAGCGAGAGGGTCTCCGCAGGTCAGAGCCTGTGGAAACCCTCGTTTTCATGATTGAGTTGGTCAAGGCGTCTGTGTGCCGGGTGCTCGTGGAGCCCTTGACTCGGCGGATCCCTCGACCCTGCGGGTCCTAAAGCCCGCACTGCGGACGGCCGGCCTGGCATCTTTCGTTCGGCCCTCGGCCGTTGCGCTGGTCAACTGCTGGTCGTGCACGTTCTGGGACCGGATGCCGTACTCCGAGGCGCCGAGGTTCAGGTCCGTCTTGCAGCAGCCTCCGGCTTTGCAGCCGACGATGCCTTCGGATGACGCGTCACGGACCGCAAACGTGCAGGAATGCACGAGGACCCCCCGCTGGCCAGCGGCGCGCCGGTGTGCGCGGACCATGGAAGCGGGCAACGAGTTCACTGTGCGAGTTGGGCAGGCCGCCGAGCGGTCGAGTCGCGAGAACGCCTCCCGCCACCGATGGATAGGGTTGCTGGTCGACGCACCGGGAAGGGGACGGATGGCTGCAGCAGCATCAGGGCCCACGTTCGGGCTGGACGAGTTTGGTCTTGACGACCGGATGCGGCTGTTCGGCTACGTCACGGCCGATAATCGGTTCGCCTACCTGTGGCTGCTGCGCGCCTTCGACGCGGCGCGATCCAGCTACCAGGTCGTTCTTCACACCGCCGAGGTGGCCGCCGCGCTCGACGCGCTCCACCGGTCGAACCCCGACTGCCCCGACCCGGCACAGCTGGAGCTGCCGCGGCTGCTCGACGCCCTGGTGGAATGGGGCGTGCTCGACCGCAGCCAGGATGGGACGCGCGCGACAACGCTGGCCGAGTACCGCAACCGGCACTCGGTCTACCAGTTTACGGAGGCCGGCTACCGGGCCCACCGGGCGGTGGAGGCCGTGCTCTCGGCGACCATGGACGACGCGACGCTGTCCCGGTTGGTCTTCGCCGACCTGTTGGCTGACCTGAAGGCGCTCGCGGTGGCCAACGACGCCGGCGACGCCGAGGAGGTCTACCGCAAGTTCAACCGGCTCGACCGGGCGTTGGCCGACATCGCCGAGCGGGCCGCCCGCTTCTACCACATGCTCGGTGACCTGGGCCGCACCAACGACGTACGGCCGGAGGCGTTTCTCGCCCACAAGGACGCTCTGCTGGCCCACCTGCGCGACTTCCACGACGAGCTGCAGCGCTACACCCCCCGGCTTCGCGAGGCGGTGCACGAGGTGGAGGCGACTGGCTTGGAGCGGCTGGTCGAGGCGGCGGCCGAGGCAGACGAGCGGCTGTTCCACACCCCGGTTGAGCGGCTGGAGGACTGGCGGCGCCGGTGGCGTGGGTTGCGATCGTGGCTGGCACCATCCTCGCCGGAGCAGAGTAGCGAGGCCGACCGGCTGGGCGACGCCACCATCGCGGCGATCGGCGACGTGCTGGCGCTGCTGCGTCGGGTGACCGAGGCCCGCCGCGGCGGGGTGAGCCGGGAGTCGCAGCTGCGCCACGTGGCAGCGTGGTTCACCCAGGTTGCCACGCAGGAGGCGGCGCACGCGCTCTTCGATGTGGTCTTCGGGCTCGGCGCACCCCGACACGTCGGCGTGGCACATCCGGATCCGGAGGCGATCGCCAGCCGGCTGTCGTGGTGGGAGGCGCCGGCGGTCGAGCTGTCCCGCACGCTGGTGGCGACCGGCCGTGCGCCGGGGCAGGGCAGGGGTCGGCCGGCCCGCCTGGACCGTGGCGACGACCGCCGGCACCGGCTGCGCGGCGACCAACTGGCCCGGGAGCGGCGGTTGACCGACGCCGCCGCCGTGCTGGCCGCCGACGGGGTGACGACCGGACACCGGCTGGACGAGCCGCAGGCGCAGGTCCTGCTGCGGCTACTCGACATCGCGCTCGCCGCCCGGGTTGGTGGCGCCGCCGCGGTGCCGTTGGCTGCGGCCGCCCACGGCGTCCGGCTCACCCTCACCCCGACGCCGGGACGGTTCAGCACGGTGTCCACCGCCGCCGGGCAGCTGCACCTCGATGGGTACGAGCTGAGGGTCACCGCCGCGCAGCACACCGCCGTCCGCCGCGAGTTGGTGCCGGCATGAGCGCGGCCAGCGAGCGGACGCGGTCGACAATCGGTCACCGGTTCGCCGGCGACATCTCCGAGCTGGAATTGGCGGACTACCAGCGCGCCGTCCGGCTGGTCCTGCGCCACCCGTTGATCACGGCGACCTGGCCGGACGAGCGGGCGCTGCCCCGGGTACGCCGCTTCGCCGCCGCCCTGCGTCGGGATCTCGCCGAGGCCTTCGGCTATCGGCTGGAACTGCACGGCGCGACGGCCCGGCTGGTCCGGGTGTCCGACGGGCTCGACGCGACCCAGCCGGCGATGTCCCGGACCGGGCGTCCGTTCGACCGGCAGCGCTACGCGTACCTGTCGTTGTGCCTGGCCGTGCTGGGCCGCGCCGGCATCCAGATCACCCTCAGTGAGCTGGCCGACTCGGTCGGCGGCGACGCGAACCGGATCACCGGCCTGGGGTTGGACCCGGACCACGGGCCGGACCGGCGGGCGTTCGTCGACGCGGTGGGCTGGCTGGAGGAGCGCGGTGTGATCCGGCTTGCCGACGGTTCCAGCGTCGCCTGGGCCAGCGACCCCGGCTCCGGCGAGGCACTGTACGACGTCGCGCGGGACGTGGTGTTCGCGCTGTTCCGGCCGACCCGCGTGCTGCAACACGTCGAGTCGGTGGCGGCGCTGCTCGACCGGACGATGGCCAGCAGCGGCAACGCCGAACGCCGGGCCGCCGCGCAGGC
This sequence comes from Micromonospora sp. NPDC005206, assembly GCF_040608175.1. Classification (NCBI taxonomy): domain Bacteria; kingdom Bacillati; phylum Actinomycetota; class Actinomycetes; order Micromonosporales; family Micromonosporaceae; genus Micromonospora; species Micromonospora sp. NPDC005206. The sequence goes on along the minus strand of NZ_JBEXHU010000024.1, from coordinate 37,068 downwards.
CGCCCGGCGGGCGGTGGTGGAGTCGCCGGTGGTCTATCACGCCGACGTCGAGCCGACGGTCGCCAATCACCTGCGCGGGGCGGCGCTCGCCACCGACCTGGCCCGGCTGACCGGGCTTCGGGTGGAGCGACGCGCCGAGGGGGTGCTGTTGGTGGACACCGCCGGGTTCACCGGGGAGCGGTTCCCGGGCACCGGTTCGGTGGCGCAGGCGGCGGTGCTGCTGTTGGTGGAGATGGCCGACCGGATCGCCGACCCGGACGGCCGCCGGGTCAAGCGGCTCGCCCCGCCCGACCCGCTGAGCCGGCAGCAGGCGATGGTTGACCGGGTCGACGCCGGTCTGCCCACCGCCACCCTGGTGGTGCTGGACGACGCCGCCGCGGACCATCCGTACCCGGTGGACGGCGGCGGCAACCCGGACGAGACCGATGGCGGCGGCCGGCTGCCGTTCATCACCGACAGTTTTCTCCGCGAGGCGGTCGGTGAGATTCTGCGCCGGTACGGTTCCGCGTTCGGGGCGCAGTGGCACGCCGACCCGGAACGGCTGCGCACCGAGGCGGTGGCGCTGCTGGAGCGCTTCGGCGCGACCACCACCGTGCCGGGCGGGGTGCTGGTCCTGCCGTTGGCGGGCCGGTACCGCCACACCGTCGCCGCGGTCAGGCAACGCGCCTCCGCCGAAACCCTCTTCTGACCTCGGGAGGTAGATCGTGATCGAGCAGCGCACCGTCCGCCGGTTCGCCCCCACCCGGGCTGGGATCATCAACCTGTGGGACTACCGCGACGAGGAGTTCCTCTTCGTCGACGGGTGGTTGGTGCTGCGTGGGCCGAACGGCTCCGGCAAGACCAAGGCCTTGGAGGTCCTCTTTCCCTTCGTCCTCGATGGGCGGATCGAGCCGCGCCGGCTCAACCCGTTCGCCAGCGAGGACCGGACCATGAAGTCGAACCTGCTGTACCGGGGGCAGGAGGTCACCCACGCGTACGTGTGGATGGAGTTCTGCGACGGCGAGTCATACGTGACGGTCGGCATCGGCCTGCGGGCGCACCGGCACGTCGACCGGGTGACCCGCTGGCACTTCGTTGTCGACGGCCGGGTCGGGGTGGACTTCTCCCTGCTGGATGCCGACGACCGGCCGCTGAACCGCCGCGACCTGATCACCCACCTGGGCGCCGACGCGGTACGGGACTCGGCGGAGGATTACCGGCACCTCGTCGACGCCCGGCTGTTCGGACTCGGTCCGGCCCGTTACGAACAGTTGCTCGACCTGGTGCTCACCCTCCGTAAGCCACAGCTGGCCAAGGACCTCAACCCGGTCGAGTTGTCCCGCACGCTGCAGCGCGGCCTGCGTCCGGTCGAGGACCACCTTCTCGTGGAGGCGGCCCGCTCATTCGACGACATGGAGGCGGTCGCCCGTACCCTGGAGGGGTTGGTGGCGGCCGACGGTGCCACCGCGGCCTTCCTGACGGTCTACTCGACCTACCTGCGCACCCACGCCCGGGCGGCGGCCGACATCCTGACGGCCCGCCGTGAGGCGGTCGCCGCGCATTCGACCGGGCTGGTCGACGCCCGCCGCGTCGCGGGGGAAGCCGTTGAGGCCGAGTCGGCGGCCACCGCGCGGCTGCGCGCGGTCGAGGGCGAGCCGGGTCGCCTCCGGGCCCACCTGGACAGCTTGAAGAGTTCGGCGGCATACCAGTCCCACGAGCAGCTCGCCGACCTTGAACGGCACGTGCACGACCTGGCCGAGGCCGCGGACCGGGCCGGCCTGGCCGTCACCGTCGAGCAGGACGCGGTGTCGCGGCGGCGCGGCGAGTGGGAGCGCGCCGCGGTGGCGACGCGCGACGCGCGGGCCGCCGCCGACCGGCTCGCCGCTGACCTGATACTGGACGCCGAGACCGCCGGGATCACCTGGAGTGCCGCCGACACCGACGCCAGTGATCTGGCGGCACGGCTCACCGCCCGCACCGGTGCCCGCCGCGACGACGTACGCGCCGTCCGAGAGCAGTCGGCCCGGCACGGCCAGGCCGAGCGGGACCACGACCGGGCGGCGGCCGATGCGGCGGGCTCGGCGGAGGCTGTCGTCGACGCCGAGCAGGCCGAACAGCGCGCAGAGGCTGCGGTCACCGACGCCCGCGCGCAGGTGCACGCCCAGGTCGGGAAGTGGGCGGACGACAACTCGCGGCTGCTCTCCGACCTCGGGCCGCCCGACGGTACCGCCGCTGGGCGTGGCCTGGCGGCCCGGCTGGGCGAGGCCGTCGATGCCGCCGGTGAGCCCGGCACGCACACGCTGCGGGAGGTGTACGCCGCAGCCACCGCCGCCGGCGTGACGCAGCGCCGGGATCGGCTCGCGTTGTTGGCAGCCCGCCGCACGGCGCTGGATGACCGGCGAGGTGAGGTCGTCGCCGAACGTGACCGGATCGCGGACGAGCACGACGACGCGCCACCCACCCCGGCGACCCGTCCGGCGTCGCGCGCCGGCAGGTCCGGGGCACCGCTGTGGCGACTGGTCCGCTTCACCGACGCGGTCACCGGAGCGGACGCCGCAGCCATCGAGGCGGCCCTGCACGCCGCCGGCCTGCTGGACGCCTGGCTGCACCCGGAGCCGGACAACCTGACGGCCGGGCTGGCCGGTGCCGACCTGGACGGCTACCTGCTGCCACTGCCAACGGGTCGTCGCCCGACCGGCCCCACCCTCGCCGACGTGCTGACCGCCGAGGACCAAAACGATGTACCCGTCGCCCGGATCACCGACGTGCTCGCCTCGGTAGCGTTGGCCGACGCGGTCACGCCGGAGGCCACCGCGCCGGTCGTGGTGGGCGTGGACGGCCGGTACGCCCAGGGCGTCGGCGTCGGCCGGTTCGCCAAGATGGAGTGCGAGTACATCGGCGCGACTGCCCGGGCGGCCCGCCGCGCCGCCCGGGTCGCCGAGTGCGACCGGATCCTGGCGGTCGTCGACGCCGATCTCGGCGCGCTGGACCGCGACCTCGCCGCCGACGAGCAGCTGCTGGCCGCCGTGGACGCCGCCGGAGCGCAGCTCCCGCCGATCGCGCCGATCCAGACGGCGCTGCGCGAACTCGATCGGGCGGCCGCGACGCTGCGCGCCCGCCAGGAGGCCGCCAACGCCGCCTCTGCCCGCCTCGACCAGGCCTTGGCCGAGCGGGCCGCCGCAGCCGCCGCGCTGCGCCGGGCCACGGCGGAGCGGTCCCTGCCGGTGGAGCAGCTCGACCAGACCGCCGACGCGGTGGATCGCTTCGAGAAGCGGGGCGTCCGGCTGGAGAGCGCCCGGCCGGCCGCGGCGCGCGCCGCCGAACAGGAAGACCAGGCCCAGCTGCGGCACGACGAGGCGGTGGACCGGCTCACGGTCGCGCAGGACGCCGCGCGTGCCGCCACCGCCCGGCACGAAGAGAAGGCGGAGGCGTACGGGACGCTGCGGTCCAGCGTCGGCGCCGAGGCGGAACGGGTGCTGGCCGGCGTGGCCCGGACCGCCGACGAGGTCATCGCCGTCGAGCGGGCCGTCGAGAGTGCCCGGGGCGACGTCGGCGCCGCCCGGGAACGGCGGGCCGCCGCGGCGACCCGGGTCGAGCTGGGCGAGCAGGCCCTCGCCGCCGCGGTCGCCGAGGCGCACCACGACGCGCTGCGGCTGCGCCCGTACGCTCAGCCGGACCTGCTCGGTCTGCTGCGCTGCCCGACCGGGCTGCGCTGGCCGGTCCGGACCGAGTCCGCCGGTGAGGAGGGCTCGCAGCTGGACCCGCAGGTGGCCGCGCTGCACGAGGCGATCCTGGCCGCCACCCGGGAACTGAGCCCGACCGAGACGTCGCTCAAGCAGAGCGCGACCCGGCTGACCACCGCCCTGACCGAGTTGCAGGCGCAGCTGCCCGCAGCCGGGCTCGATCACCGGCCCGAGTGGGACACCGACGACGGTGTCATCGTGGTCCGGGTCGCCGACGAGCAGGGGCTGACCCCGGTGGCCCACTTCGCGGACCGGATCGCCCGCGAGCGCCGCGATCAGGAGCAGCTGCTCACCGACGCCGAACAGCGGGTGCTGGAGGACGCGCTGCTGGGCCAGCTGGCCCGGCAGATCCACCACCGCACCATCGAGGCCCGCGATCTGGTGGAGGCGATGGACGGCCAGATGCGGGCGCGGCGGATGTCCTCCGGACTCACCGTCGGTGTCGGCTGGCGGCTGGCCGACGACCTCGACGCCGAGCAGCGCGAGGTCTGCAAGCTGCTGGAGCGCGACCCGGCCCGGCTCGGGCCGGGTCAGCTCACCACGATGCGCCGGCACTTCGCCGCCCGGATCAAGGCGGCCCGGGCGACGGCGCCTGAGCGGCCGTACCGGGAGCTGTTGGGGGAGGTGCTCGACTACCGGCAGTGGCGGACCTTCGCCTTCACCCTGCACCGTCCCGGCGGCGGCGCGGAAGCCCTGACCCGGGCGCGGCACAGCCAGCTCTCCGGCGGCGAGCAGTCGATCTCGCTGCACCTGCCGCTCTTCGCCGCCGCCAACGCCCTGTTCGGCTCGGCGCGGCCGGACGCGCCCCGTCTGCTCGGCCTGGACGAGGCATTCGCCGGGGTGGACGACACTGGCCGCGGCGAGCTGATGGCCCTGGCGAAACAGTTCGACCTGGACCTGTTCATGACCGGGTACGACCTCTGGGCCACCCACCCGGCGGTCAGCGGCGCGGCGCACTACGACCTGTCGCACTCCACCCTGGAACACGCCGTGTCCACCGTGCTGCTGGTCTGGGACGGCTCGGTCAACGTGGCCGACTTCGACGGGACGCTGACGCGGGCGCTCGGCTCGCCGGAAACCCGCCGGGCGTCGGGCCGTGACACCGCGCTCGTCGAGTTCGGCCTCGGCGACGAATGAGTGGCGGTGAGCAGCAGCGCCCGCCCGGCCGGGTCGGGTGGGCGCAGCTTCCCGACGCACCCGGTTGGCGGCGGCTGCTGTCCGTCGCCCGGCGCAGCCTGGAACGCACGGGCGGCCGGCTCGACACCGCCGTCTCCCTGAGCGCGCCCACGGACGACGAACGGCTCCTGGTCATCGGGCTGACCGGCAGCCACCGCTCCGCCGGCGCCGGCCGGTTCACCGTACGGCTGTCGGACGTGGATGCGCATCTGCGCGGCGTGTACGGAGTCGGCCTGCCGGAGGTGCTCGCCGCGGCGGCTCCGCTGCGGAACCGGCCGGCGGACGCGAAGCGCGAGGCGCTGGCGCGGGACGCCATCCTCACCGTGGCCCACGAAGGCCGGCACGCCGGCACCGACTGGTACGCAGGCTGGCTCGAAGGACTTCGTCGGGACGGTACCCTCACCCGGGCCGTCCGAGCCGGGCTGCCGTTCGAGGACGTGGTCCGCGTGCTGGACGCCTTGCCTGCCGCGGACGAGCCGATGCCGGTCTTCGCCGACCGGGTGCTCAACGACACGAAGGCCCTCGCGGACGGGGCGCTACGAGGGCTGGTTCTGCGCGCGGTCGCAGCCTGGCAGCGGGCGCCCATGCCGGCCAGCGGCGAACAGGAAAGGGCGCTGTGGGAGTCCGTCGGCCTGGTCCCCGACGACCTGGCCAGCCAGGTGCTGGTGCTCAATGTGCCCGCCACCGGTGGCCTGCTCGGGCGGTGGTTGACCGATGCCGCCGGTTCCGGCGTGCCGATGCGGGTCACCCTGCACCAACTCCGCCTGGCACCCCTCGCCCTGGCCTGTGCAGAGGTCTTCGTCTGCGAGAACCCGGCTGTACTGCGCGCGGCGGCCACCGCCCTGGGGCCGCGAGCGCCGGCGCTGGTCTGCACCGAAGGCGTGCCCTCGGCCGCAGTGCACACGCTGCTGCGCGCCGCGACGGGCGTAGTGATCCGCTGGCGCAACGACTTCGATTGGACCGGCGTACGCCTGACGGCAGCGGCCCTCGACCGGTATCCCAATGCGGTTCCGTGGCGGATGACGGCAGCCGACTACGTGCCAGGAGCCGGCACCGGTCCCGACCTGATCGGAGCGCCGGCCGTAACGTCCTGGGATCCGCCACTGCAGGAGGAGATGCGAAAGGCGGGTCGAGCGGTCATGGAGGAACGTTTGCTCGATGCACTCCTCGCCGACCTATGCAAGGCCGGCGGTGACGCCAGCAGGTGAGGATCCCCAATGGCCTGCAGACCCGACGGTGGCGATGATGTCCATGCACCGACGTGGTGAGCTCCTCGCGGCGGCGCCGGGTCGTGACGACGGCTAGTGAACGGGACCAGGAGTAATGGGCGGTCCAGTCGGCGTCGAGTGTGTAAGCGGGCAGCCCGACCCCTTTACTCGGCCGGGTATGCTGATTGGCGACCTGGGAGAACGTGCTTGAGTACGCCGCGGTGGCCTTCAACTACTGGGGGTCAAGGGGTCGTCGGTTCGAATCCGGCCGTCCCGACGCAGGTGAGGGGCCATCTCGGAAGATCGAGACGGCCCCTTTGTCGTACCTGGGTGACTAACTGAGTGACTATGCCTCAGCGTCGAAGATCCGGTCCATGGCGACAGCGCCGCTCAGCAGCACCGGCCGCAGTTGGTGCCGGTAGACGCTCTCGGTGACAGTCGTGCCGGAGTGGCCGCAGAGGCGGCGATCTGTTCAAGGCTCATGCCGCTGTCCGACAGCAGGGACACGAAGCTGTGCCAACTCGTTTCCTCCACCTCCGGCAACGGCGGCGGATCGGAGACGTCATGTGTCTCGTACCGAGGTTCGATCCGCGGCGGCAGCCGGCGGAACCGGTTGTCCATGCCACCACAGTCGCAGACGCCGCCAAGGCAACCCCGGGCCAAGGGCTATCGCCGTACAGCACGGAAGTGCAGCAACGAGCTGGACCGTTGGAACCCCAGACCGGCCGGCCGAGGCTCCCCACCTCCGTACGGAACCGTAGGCGACCCTGTACCGTGCCAAACTCATCGCACCTGGTGTGAGCTGCTGTTTCGCGTCCCTGGCACAGGATGGCGGGCGTGTTGGTTCGGTTGCTGTACTTGAGCGCGGTGCGCGTGTTCGGCTGGCTGTGGCAGGCCACGCGGAGCGAGGCCGCGATGGTCGCGGAACTGCTGGTGCTGCGCCACGAGGTTGCTGTACTGCGACGCCAGATCGGCCGGCCGCGGCTGTCGTGGCCGGAACGCGCGGTGTTGTCCGCGCTGGTCCGGGCCCTGCCACGAGAACTGTGGAAGCACCGGATCGTCACCCCGGCGACTCTGTTGGCCTGGCATCGCCGACTGGTCGGCCGACGCTGGACCTATCCGAACCAGCAGGGACGGCCACGGATCAGCGACGAGATCTGTGACCTGGTGCTGCGCCTGGCCCGGGAGAACCCCGGCTGGGGGCACCGGCGCATCCAAGGCGAACTCGTCGGCCTCGGCCACCGGGTCGGCGCCGGCACCATCCGCCGCATCCTCGCCGGATCGAGTGTCGGCCCCGCCCCGCGTGAGCTCGACACCAATTGGCGGACATTCCTGCGCGCCCAGGCGGCTGGGCTACTGGCAACCGACTTCTTCCACATCGACACCATCACACTACGGCGGCTGTACGTACTGTTCGTCATGGAGGTCACGACCCGGCGGGTCCACATCCTCGGCGTCACGGCCCACCCGACCGCTGCCTGGGCCACCCAGCTGGCCCGGAATCTGGTGGTGGACCTCGGGGACCGTACGAACCCATTCCGATTCCTGATCCGCGACCGCGACGCCAAGTTCACAGCTTCCTTCGACGCCGTGTTCGCTGCCGAAGGCATCGACGTCGTGAAGATCCCGCCGCGCACACCTCGGGCGAACGCGTTCGCGGAGCGTTTCGTGCGCAGCGTCAGGGCCGAGTGCACCGACCGGGTCCTGATCTACAACGAACAGCACGCCCGCACGGTGTTACGCGACTATGAGGACCACTTCGACCGGCACCGGCCGCACCAGAGCCTGGACCAGCATCCACCCGACCACGACCCCCGTGCGGTCGTCGCGATCGACAAGCCGATCCGGCGGCGCCGCGTCCTGGGCGGCGTGATCAACGAGTATCACCGGGCAGCTTGAGCTACTCGCAAATTCGCAGCTCACAAGCCTGAAACAGAGTTTTGGCACCGTATAGGATCGCCATCGTGCCCAGATTGCGGCCGGTAGGCCCGCCGCCCGAACTCAGCCGCGGCACCACGGACGCTGATCAGCGAGATCGTTTGACCATCCGACGTGCTCGGCCCGGCTTCTTCCGGCCTCTGGCTCAGTCTGCCGGCAAGCGTCCGAGCCGGGCTCGAGCAAGCAGCCCAGCATTGCGTCGACGCTACCGACGAACGGCAGTTCCTTGCCACCTGGTTCGTGACCGAACTCGACCTCCCCGACCTTGCCCCTGCCGGAAACCCCATCCGCCCTGGTCGGACCCGGTGCGTGGGTCGGGGGCGGAATGGTGGCTGGTCAGCGGAGAGCCGCCGAGGCGCGGGCGCCCGCGAGGTTCGCCTGGCGCAGGACGATGGTGGTGGCTGGCTCGGGCGGTGTGCCGAGCGCGGTCAAAGTCTCCCGTACGCGGTGCACGGTTCGTCGCAGCGCGGCCGGGTCACGGCGTTGCGTCTCCACGGCCAGCAGCAGTCGCATGCAGCGTTCGGCGTACGGCTCCACCGCCAGCGCTCGCTGGGCCAGGTCCCGGGCGGCGGTGGTGTCGCCTTCGGCCAGCCGACGTTCGCCGAGCGTCAGGGCCGCCTCGGTGAGTTCCGCCAGCATCGACGCCCGCACGGTGTCGAAGTCCGGCAGGCCGAAGAGTTCGACGAGCGGTTCTCCCTGCCACAGTCCGACGGCCGCGGTCAGCGCGGCGTCGGCGGCCGTCGGTTCACCACGGCGGCGGGCCCGTCCGGCCTCGTCGAGGTGATCCCGCAAGTCGGCCACGTCGATCGTGAGTGCCTTCGATCGCACCAGCCAGACTCTGCTCCGATCGCTGCGCAGGTGTCCGCCGCTGTCACCGGCCGGACGGTCCGCGTCCAGGACGCGGCGCAGATAGGTGAGGGTCACCCGAAGGTTGCGGGCGGCGGCGTCCTGGTCGAGGCCGGGCCAGAGCAGATCCATGAGGCGGACCCGGTCCATCTCACCGTGCACGGCCAGCACGGTGAGGAGTTCCCGTACGCGGCGGCGGCTCAGGTCCGGCGGACGCACCTGCGTGCCGTCGACGAACAGCCGCAGGGGCCCGAGCGCCTCGATGCGGGTCCGGCCGGCCGGGGTGGCGGGGACGGCGGCGAGCAGCCGGCGGGCAGCCGTGGCGAGCGCCGGCCGGGGGTGATCGGTGAGCGGGAGCAGTGCGTCGTGCGCGGGCCGGTCGAGATGATCGGAGAGCCACTGCATGAGCTGCCGTCCGAACGGCAGGCCGGCGGCTTCCGCGTGGGCCGCGAGTTCCGCGGACCACGGCAACGGGAAGGCGATGAGCACCGTTTCCGGATCGACGTCTCCGGTGGTGGTGATACGCCCGGCTCGGGCGGCGAGCAGCAGGCGCGCGGCGGCTTGGACCCGTTGGTGGGACGGCCCCAGTGGCTTAGCGTCCCACAGGCGGCGGGCTTCGGGTGACAGCACGTAGCCGTACGCGAGGAACCTGCGCAGGTGCACGGCTGCCACCGGGTCGGACAGGGGATGCTGGGCCAGGAAGTCCTCGATCCGGGTGCGTGCGGCTGCCTCGTCACCGTGCAGAACGGCCCGTGCGGCTGCGGCGGTCGCCAACATGGCCGCGTCGCGGGTGTCGGCGCCCAGCCCGCTCTCATCCAGCTGCGCCGACACGTGACGCAGCGCCGTCCGGTCGCCCAAGGAGGCGGCGACCACCGCGGCGAACGCCAGGAAGTTGAAGCGGTAGCGGTCATTGGCGTCGGCTTCCGGCAGGTACGGCGGCTGCGTCGAGCGGTGCCGGGCTGTGCCGGGTAGCAGATCGGCGGGCCGCCCGGCCATCCAGCGCGCGAACTGTGGCATTCGGCGCACGTGGGCGTGGGGTGAAGCCGCGAGATGTCGTTCGGCGAGGTCGGCCGCCTCGTCCGCGCGTCCGGCGAGCAGGAGCAGGTAGACGTGGAACCGTACGACGATCTTCCCGGGCTGTTGGTCGATGTCGGCGGCCGACAGCGCTTCGACGGTGGCCAGGGCGTCGTCGAGCGAGCCGAGCAGCTCGTGGATGGCTCCCCGGACTCCGGCCATCAGCAGCCGCAGGGTGGGCAGGTCGTCGGCGCCGGGCAGGTCGAGGGCCGCCTGGAACAGCTCGCCCAATCGCGACTCGTCGCCGCGGGCGTGTGCGGCGATGGTCGCCAGGCTCAGCGCCGCGGTCTCGGTACGGACGTCGCCGGCCCGGTGGGCGTCCTCCGCCACGGCGTCCACCATGCGGTCGACCTCGATGTCGTCGGCCCGGGAGGCGTACCGGGTGGCGGCGGTCAGCAACTGCAGACCGGGCCGGCCGTGGTCGGCTTCCGGCACCGCGGCGAGCCAGCGCACGCCGGTGTCGTGGGGGAACGTCGCCAGGGTCGATTCCACCAGCGACGTCGCGGCGCGGTCGAGCAGGGCCACGTCGCCGGCCGTGATGGCGATCGTCCCGGCACGTAGCGCGTCACCGCGTTCGAGGAGTAGGTCGGCGGCCTGCGCGCGGACGGCGGCCACCCGGTCGGCGGGCAGCAGCCGGGCGAGTGCACCGGTCCAGAGCGGATGCGCGCGCACCTCGTCGTCGCCGAATCGCGACACCAGCGGCACCCGCGCGGCGAGCAAATCGAGATCTGTGCGCACGCCGGCGAGGGTGAACAGGGTGTCGCCGTCGGCGGAGCCGAGAACGGCCAGGTGCAGCAGCACCTCCCGATCGGCGTCGGTCAGGGTGGAGAGCACCTCGTCCCACAGATAGTCGCGGGCGATGCCGGCTGGCACGGCCAGGGTCAGCCGCACCATTGCCGGCCAGCCGCCCAAACTGTTCACGTCGGCGACCGGGCGGTCGGCGTGCAGCGCGACCCGGTCCAGTTCGGAGGCGTCGAACGCCAGGTCGGACTCGTCGAAGCAGCGGATCCGGTCCGCGGCGTGCAACCGGGCCAGTGGCACCGGCGGGATGCTGCGCCCGCACAGCACCAGATGCGCACCCGCAGGCAGCCGGGTGACCAGATCCGCGATGAGACGGTGACCGGAGGAGTGCGGCGCCACCTCGTGGACGTCGTCGAGGATCAGGCAGGACTCGAGCGGTGAGCAGGAGCGCAACGCCTCCAGCACGGTGTCCAGCGGACCCGCCGCCAGGGCGTCGAAGCCGACCGCACGGCAGATCGCCTCGGCCAAGCGGCGGGCGTCCTCGTCACCCGGCTCGCAGGTGATCCACGATTCCAGTCCGCGCGGGTCGGCGGCGTGCGATCGCGTCGCCTGCGCCAGCGCCGTCGATTTACCGAATCCCGGGCCGGCGACCACGGTCGTCACCGGTACGTCCCATCGCTCGTCGAGCCGATCGATCAGACGCGTCCGCAGGATCTCGCCGACGATCGCCTGCGGTGGCCCGTCGAGCTGCCGGGGCACCGGCGCCCGTACGGATTCGGTGCCCTGCCGAGGGTGCATAGTCCCATGAGGCGGCCGCGACGAGGCCCGGGACAAGGGGCGAGTCACGTATCGGACTGGCGGCCGCCTGGCTAACGATCGGCTAACGGCGCGGCACCACGCTGAGGACATCCATCAGGGCCACGGCCCACGAGCAAGGAGAAAGAGATGTCCGAAGCACGAGTCGCCAAGCACACCTTCGTCTACAACGGGGAGAGGTACTTCCGGGACAAGTCCGAGGACGTGCTGATGTGCTCCTACGGCGAGAAGGAGGACCCACTGGGCACCAAGGCGAGCCTCAACGTCACCAACCACGTCGACCGCGCCCTGCTGAAGGGCAAGGTCCGCTACGTCACCACCGCGGACGTCGAGTGGACCCGCCAGGCCCGGGCGGACGTCGAGGCCGAGGGCCAGCTGAAGTACTTCACCCTGGACGCCGCCGGCACCGCGACCTTCTCGTACGAAAAGGCCAAGAGTGGCCGGCTGAAGCTGGCGAAGTTCGTCATCGACGAGGGACCGCTGCAGTCGCTGCTGAACAACGACGCCACGGGCGCGCGGCGGTTCCTCGCCCAGGAGGGCAAGGACGGCCGGATCGTCTCCACGATCTGGGTCTTGGTGGAAGGCAAGATCGCCGAATCGTTCGCCGCCGCCGGCACGTCCACCGGCGCTATCGACGCCGAGGTCCTTTCCGCCGCCAAGCTGCGGCTCACGGTCAAGAAGTCGGGCAGCGCGAGCGGCACGACGGCGATCGTGCTGGAGGAGGGCACCACGTTCGCGTACCTGATGCACCGGGTCCAGAAATGGAACAAGGACAAGACCCACGTCGAGGAACTGGACATCGACGCCAAGGGCCTCAACTGACGTGAGGCCGGCCGCGTTGGCCCACCGCTTGGCTGTCTAGGCCGGCAGTGGGCCAACTGCCTGTGGCGCCCAGGAACCGGTCGTCGAGGGTCGCCACGTCGACGTCCGGTTGGTCGTGGACGGGCCAGGGTCATTGCGTTCTCGGGTAACTGCTGGTCACGGCCGCGATGAGGTCGTGTGGGCGGCGGTTGGCGCGTCGGGTTGCGCGGGCGATGTTGGTGTCGCCGTTGGTGCGGTGGTAGCCGATCGCGGTGTTACGCAGGGTTGCGATGGCGGCGGGTCTGGTGCCGGTGCGGGCCTGGGTGGAGGTCTTCACGGAAAGTGACGTCCCGGACGTGGTGGACCAGGTTCTCGATGTGCCATTCGCGGCGGGCCCAGTCCTGCAGGTCGGCGGGTTGGGCCTGGTCGGCGGGCAGGGACACCGTGTAGTAGGCGGTCTCGCGGCTGGTCTTGCCGTTGCTGGTGGTGCGGGTCCGGGTGATCCGGACGGCCTGCTCGGCGTGGGGGGAACCTGATTCCGTCGGGGGTGCGCACGGTGATGGCTTTGACGGTGCGGGTCTCGCGGCGTCCGTGGCCGTGGTCACGGCGGCGGTCTCCGATCGGGACGTCCGGCCAGGGTAGGGCTTTGAGCTGGGCGTGCAGGGTGGGCTGGTTGCCTTTCGTCGGGATCATCAGATGGGCGCCGCGGGCGGCGAGCTGTTCGGCGTGGGCGGTTTTATGTGTGGAGGGCGTCGGCGATGAACAGCAGGCCGGTCAGGCTGCCGAATACGGCCTCGACCGCGTCGAGCAGTGGTGTGAACGCCGGGATTTCGTTCGACTTCGCGTCGACGGTGACCTGGGCGATCACGATGCCGGTGCTGGTGTCCAGCGCGGACAGCAGGTGAACCTGGCGGCCGTCGCCGCAGCGGGCTCCGCGTAGGGTCTTGCCGTCCACGGCGATCACTGTCCGGTACCTGCATGGCCGGGTAGGGCCCTGCCGAGCGCGGGTCTGGAGCCAGCCGGCCAGGACGGTTGCCCGTTGACCGTCGTCGAGGCGGGTCAGCAACCGCCACACCGTGGTGCCGACGGGCAGCCCACGGTCGAAGCCGAGCCGGTCCCGGGCCTTGTCGTCGAGGTCGTGGAGCCAGTCAGTGATCGCGGCGAACGACGACGCTCCGGCCAACACGGCACAGACCGCGACGGTGAGCAGCCCGCCCAGGGGGTAACGCACCCCACGCGGGTCGCGGGGATCCGTGACCGCCGACAAGGCGTCCACCAGTCCCGGTCTCTCACCCTCGGTGACTGCGCAGGGTGCCGCGTCAGGGCTGCTGGTGACTGCGGACAGTGCCGGGACCGGGCATGATGACATCGGCGGGTGCGGTCCTCGGGGTGTCGTGAAGCGTAGAGAACTCCATGATCACCATGGCGATCTCACCCGCTCATGCCGCCTCCACAGAGGCCACTCACCCCACAGATCGCCAGCTCAACGCCCCACCGCCCGACTACGCAATCGCCCTGTAATGCCGGCGTTGATGATGGCCTGGGAATTCGTCGAGAACTTGTGGCCATCCATGTTGCGAACCATGATCGGGCGCGTTGTACCCGTGCCGTACGGGTCCTCCTCCGGCGACTTCGAGAGCCGGTCGAGCGTCGCGCGGTCGAGGATCGTGCCCTTGGGCTGCATCGCGTCGCCCATGAAGTTGCGGGCGGACAGGATGTAGTTTCTGTTAAGGTAGCCCGCCTGCTCGGCACTGGTGAGGCAGGCCTTGAGCTTGCCGAGCACCACGTCGACCGTGCCACCTTCGTAGCCCATGTCGCAGTCGATGATCCTGGCGCCATGCAGGTGCCCGTCACCGAGGCCCGGCATGAGCACCTTGCCCTTGAGGTCGACGACCTTGGTGTTCGGCCCGACCCACTTCTTGGTCTGGCCCGGGTTACCGACCCCCACGAAGACGATCTTGCCGTCCTTGACGGCGAGGCATCCGAGAACTTCGCCTGGTTCGGGCCGTACTGGAGCACCTTGCCGTTAACGAAGAACGTGTCGGCATGGCCGGCCCCGCTCTGGGGGGCCGAAGCCGCCCCGGCCGCGCCGGTAATGCCGAGAGGAAGTGCCAGAGCCGCGGCGACGGCGATGGCACTGCGGCGGAATCGTGAGGGTGTGCGGCTACTTCCCGGTCCTACGTGCAGGGTCATTGCGTTGTGGGGTAGCTGCTGGTCACCGCGGTGATGAGGTCGTGTGGGCGGCGGTCGGCGCGTCGGGTTGCGCGGGCGATGTTGGTGTCTCCGTTGGTGCGGTGGTAGCCGATCGCGGTGTTACGCAGGGTTGCGATGACGGCGGGTCCGGTGCCGGTGCGGGCCTGATGTAGGTTTTCACGGAAAGTGACGTCCCGGACGTGGTGGATCAGGTTTTCGATGTGCCATTCGCGGCGGGCCCAGTCCTGCAGGTCGGCGGGTTGGGCCTGTTCGGCGGGTAGGGACACCGTGTAGTAGGCGGTTTCGCGGCTGGTCTTCCCGCCGGTGGTGCGGGTGCGGATGATCCGGACGGCCTGCTGTGCGTGGGGGAACCCGATGCCTCCGGGGGTGTGCACGGTGATGGCTTTGACGGTGCGGGTCTCGCGGCGTCCGTGGCCGCGGTCGCGGCGGCGGTCTCCGATCGGGACGTCTGGCCAGGGCAGGGCTTTGAGCTGCTTGAGCAGGGTGGGCTGGTTGCCTTTCGTCGGGATCATCAGGTAGGCGCCGCGGGCGGCGATCTCGTTGGTGTGGGCGGTCTGGGTGTGCAGGGCGTCGGCGATGAACAGCAGGCCGGTCAGGCTGCCCAGCACTGCCTCGATCGCGTCGAGCAGGGGCGCGAACGCAGGGATTTCGTTCGACTTCGCGGCGATGGTGACCTGGGCCAGGACAATGCCGGTGCTGGTGTCCAGCGCGGAGAGCAGGTGGACCTGGCCGCCGCCGGGACGGCGGGCTCCCGGGCAGGGTCTTGCCGTCCACGGCGATCACCGTGCGGTACCTGCGTGGCCGGGATGTGACCGGCCGAGTTCGGGCCCGCAGCCAGCCGGCCAGAACGGTGGCCAGCAGCCCGTCGTCGAGGCGGGTCGACAGGCGCCACACGGTCGTACCCACGGGCACCTGACGACCGAAACCGAGCCGGTCGCGGGCCTGCTCGTCCAGATCGTGCAACCAGTCGGTGATCGCGGCGAACGACGACGCGCCCGCCAGGACCGCACACACCGCGACCGTCAAAAGGCTCGACAGCGGGTAACGCACCCCACGCGGGTCGCGGGGATCCGGGACTGCTGACAAGGCGTGCAGCAGCCCCATCGTCTCACCCTCGGTCACCGCGGGTGGTGACGCGTCAGGGCTGCCGGCGACCGCGGACAGTGCGGGGATCGGGCATGATGGCATCGGCGGGTGAGATCCTCGGGGTGTCGTGAAGCGTAGAGAACTCCATGATCACCGACGTGATCTCACCCGCTCTTCTCGCCTCCACAGAGGCCACTCACTCCATAGATTCCCAGCTTAGGGAACCCCCCGACCGACTACGCAATCACCCTGGCCGGCATTACCGCCGACACTGTGCCGCCGTCGGGTGGATTCATCGGGCATGACGAGAACGGTGAGCCGAACGGGACGTTCGCCGACTTCTCGGCGAACTTCGGCCCGGCGACGCCGCAGGCGCCGGACGCGGACTACCAGCAACTCGTCGCCAACATCAAGAAGGCCAATCGTCTGGGCGTCACGGCCATCCTCCGGCCGGGCGGCAGCGCGACGGATGCACAACTGGCCAAGCGTCTGGCCGATGACGGCAACATGACGGTCCACTTCAACCAAGCCCTCTCGGCCGGCGGCGTCCGCGGGGCGTCCGAGGCCGAGGTCGACGAACTCATCGCGGGGGTCAACAAGGTCCGCGATGAGTTCGACGGCTACTCCTCGCCCAACAGCCCCGGCTCGCTCAGCATCGACACGGTGAAGATCTTCTGTGACGGCGTGCCGGAGTACCCCGGCCAGACGGCGGCCATGGAGAAGCCCTACCGGATCAACGTCGGCACGACGGAGAACCCGGTCTGGGTCGAGGGTGACCTGCGCGGAGAGGAGCCGTCGTGTGACGACGCGCGACTCGGCTTCCTCAAGCTCGACGCGAACAAGTGGACCATCCACACGCACAGCATCGGTGACCGGGCCGTGCGCGTGTCGCTAGAGAACTTCGCGGAGATCAAGAAGACCAACCCTGCGTGGGACCGTCGCGACACCATCACCCACCTGCAGTTCGTCAACAAGTCGGACTACAAGCGGTTCGGGGAGATCGGCGTTGTGGCGAGCATGTCCCTGCAGTGGGCGCAGCGGGACGGCTGGACCGTCAACGGCGCCGAGGGCTACATCGCTCCTGAGGACCTCGCCGGGATGTACCCGACGAAGTCGCTGCTGCGCAACGGGGCGGTTGTTGCCGCCGGCTCGGACTGGCCGGTCACCGATCTCATTCCGTGGACCGCGATCGAGACCGCGATCGACCGCGAAGGTGAGGTCAACGAGGCCGCCGGGATCCTGCCCGGCAAGCTCGTGGCCACCGAGGGGATCTCGCTCGTCGAGTCTCTCAAGGCGGCGACCATCGGTGTGGCCTACCAGCTGCACCAGGACGACGTCACCGGCTCGATCGAGGTGGGCAAGTTCGCCGACCTTATCGCCATCGACCAGGACCTGTTCGGCATCCCGACCGAGAAGATCTCCGACACCAAGGTGCTCATGACCATGCTCAAGGGCGAGGTCGTCTACTCGGACCCGGACGCACCGGTCCTGTGACGCGATCACACTGACGGCAGGCCGGTGGGGCATCAGCTCCACCGGCCTGCTCCTTCCCCCGTCGACACGTTCTGCCCGTAGAGAGGTAAAGAGACTCCGATGGGATTCCTGAACCGGAGTGTTCCCTCCCGGACCGCCAGCGCCGTCACCGCCGGTGTGGCAGCGCTCCTGCTCCTTTCCTGGTGTGCGGCCACCAGTGATGCCACGACGATCGGCGGCACGCCTCGTCCGAGCGTCTCCGCCGGTAACGAGGACGAACACGGTCACGAGGCCACCGAGAGCCACTCGGAGGAGGACCACGGTCACATCCACGATGCGCCCGTCCGCACGCCCGAGTTCACGCGAGACCCGAAGCTCGCCTCTCTCGACCTCGCGACGGTGCCTCCGATCGTGTTCGCCAGCAACCAAGGTGGGGCGTTCCGCCTTGCGGGAGTCCGTCCCGACGGGTCCGGCCTCGTGCGGCTGTCCGAGCTCGCCGCGACATCACCCTCATGGTCGGCGGACGGGGCGCGCCTGGCCGTGGTCGGCCGGATCTTCGAGGACTCGCACTACGAGCAGGCCGTGTTGGTGCTCGGTGTAGGTTCAGGGGTGAAGGAGCTGCTGACCGGCTCGCGGATTCCCTCCACATCGACGTTCCGCTCGGCTGACGAGATATACGCACAGACGGCGCAGGTGTCGTCTCGCGAGTCGTCCGGAGCACAGTCGGTTTCAGGTGTTGAGGTCCTACGTCTCGGCGGTGGAACCAGCAGGTCCGTCCTCAAGGAGAAGGTCTCGGTCTATCATCCGGCGTGGTCCCCCGACGGGAAGCGGCTCGCCTACGTGACCGCGACCCCGGGTTGTCGGGCGACCCCCGAGAGGCCGTGCGAGCAGCTGCTCAAGGTGACAGATGGCTCGGCGGTCACCACGGGCGGGGTGGCCGCAAACCCGTCGTGGTCTCCGGACGGTTCGACGGTCGCCTACAGCTGGCTGGTCAACGGCAAGCGGCAGGTACGCCTCGCGACCCAGAGTGGCGATGTCACCGAGGTGACCGCGGGCAGCGAGGACGCCGATGACCCGACGTGGTCCCCGGATGGGAAGGCACTAGCGTACCCAAGCGGGTGTGAAATCTGGGTACAGCCGATCGCCGGTGGGGCCGCGACGAACATCACGAACACTCCGGGTGAGTGTGAGATTGCGCCCGCCTGGCGCCCTTCAGCGCCCTAGCCTCGGTCTTTCGCTCACCGCAGCGGTGTTCCGCGCTTCTCCCACGCCCGATTCATCAGTGCGTCGACGGCGCGGTCGGCCCGCGCGTCGTCGACACGAACGACCTTGCGGTAAGCCTCGCCCAGTTGACTGCTGAAGCTGTCGACCCAGGCCGCACATTCCACAGCTACGATGAAGATCATCGCGGCCAGTGCGTGGGTGCGGCCGGTGTACTGCGCTTCTTCATCTGCCTCGGCGTTGGCTTGAAGCGCGACGAGTGCACCACGCGCGACGTTCCAATTCGTCCTTGTCGACCCGTGCGCGAACTCGCCGAGGGCCCGGTTCAACAGGTTCAGGCGCTTCCAGCCAGCGCCCTCTATCCAGTCGCGAGGGGTGGACTTCGGGCTCGCTTCAATCCTGACAGCGCGATCCGGCCTCAGCCGCCAGGTGCGTGCTCGTGCCACCTGTTCGATCACGCACCGCAGGCAGCCCATGCCACGGTCGTCGTCTTCGAGCCACAGCCACTGTGCTGATCGCAGGCCAGATGCGCAGACCGCGAATGCGTCTGCCGCTGAGCGCTTTGCGGGGTCCTGACGCAGCCACAGGGCGAGCATCGCTGCCATCTCGCCAGCCAGCACAGCCTCGGTTGCAAGGTCCTGGATGCCCTTTTCATCAAACCGGTCACCACGCACCTCCCGCTCCATCTTCTGGGCGTGCTCGGCGAGTATGAGCGCCCGGAACCGCTGAGCGCCGAAGCTCAGGACCGGCCACAGTTCCGATGGCGCATCGGGGCGCTGACCGGCGCGCAGCGCGGAGACCACACGCCGGTGTTCGGAGGCGGTCGCACCGAGCACGCCCTCGACGCCCCGGAAGTGATCCGGCAGCAGAGGGAACAGGAAGGCTCGAAGGTCGGGCACCCAGCTTCGGGCTGGCGAGACGAGCCGAACCATGTTGACCATCTGGGCCCGATAGCCCCAGCCCCTTGCTTCGGCAACGGTCGCGAGGCACCTGCGGATGTGGCTGAGGCTGACCACCAGTGAATCGCTGATGGTGTCGAGGAGCCTGACGTGTTCGCTCGAAGGGGTATCGGTGACGTCGGCGATATCAAGCCACACGAGCGGCATCAGCCGGCCGCGTCCATGCAGCAGCTCGCTGACATCAGCGAACAGATCGCCCACCGGGGTTGCGACTCCGTCTGGCCAGACCACCGGCGCGCTCCACAGCCGGTTGAGCCAGGCGACGGTGGTCTCGCCCGACTCCTGGCGGATCAGGCTGTTGAATTCGAGATTCGACGACCAGCGCTCCAGTTGGGTCCGGGCGATAATGCTCGCACCGACCGGCTGCAGACTCATCATCAGACGCACCGCCGCGGCGATGCTGTCCAGCCCCCACGCCAGGTGGTCTTCCCAGGCCGGGCCTGAATGAATGGGCGCACGCCCTGGGTGCGCCCCCAGTTCTTCAGCAGCCAGCGCCAACGGCAGGTAGCTCGCAAGCAGCGGCAGGCCGATGCATTGCATCGTGTGACCGACCTCGGCCATACGTTCCATGCGCTGGTTGTGCCGCGAGATCAATGCCTCGGCAACGCCGTCGTGACCACGGTCGTGCAGCGCGGCCTCGAAACCTGCAACGGTCGGTGGAACGCTACGTCCGCGCCGCTCAGCCCTGCCGCCAACCTTCAGCGACGCCCGTTGGGCGGCGCGGCGGGCCGCTCGCGGACGAACACGCTGCCGACCCCGTCCCTGGCTCACCACGACGATACACCCCACCGGGTTCCGGGCCGGCATCTCGTCAACCGCCGTCCGCGTCAAAACCATAGACAACAGTGGGTGTCTCACCAAGCCAATATCGCCACGTCGTGCCCGCCGGGCACCGCACACGACAAAGGGGCGCCGCCTGAGCAGCGCCCCTTTCGTTCTGCCTTCGCCCTGGGTCACTTCAGGGCAAGCCGCCCGCTGAGGGTAGGCCTCGCTCAGGCCGCGCGGTCGACGCCGATCGAGACAACCGTCTCGTCGCAGCGTGTGCACCGCAGGCCGTACCGGTCGGTGACCTCGGCGCTACCGACCAACATCGTGGGGTGCTCGGCGTGCCCACGCTCGGCGGCGAGCCGGTTCAGCCGTCGCCAGAATGGCGTGCTGCCGAACGTGCTGGCCGGCTCAATGAGCGGGGCCGAGGGCTCCGCGCGTTGCCGCTGCATCCCTCGGCACCCCCTTTTGTCAGCCGTCGTGGTGGTTCAGCTCAAAGCGAGCCGTTCGCCCTCAAAGTCCGCGACGATCTCGAGCTTCCCGCCGAGGGCAGACACGTACCGCTCGATCGTGCCGACCTCGGCCGCCGGCAGCTCGCCCTTCTCGATCGCGGCAACCCGGGGCTGCGAGACGTGCATCCGCGCGGCGACATCCTGCTGCGTGAGGCCGCGGCTCTCACGCATCTCCTTGAGGCGGTACGCACGCACCTCGTTGCGCATCTGCTCGGCGAGCTCGTCGACCTTCGCCTCGTCGAGGTTCATGCGGGAGCGCACTTCCTGCCAACTACGTGCCATCAGCTTGGTCCTTTCAGCTCTCGCAGGTGTTCGGCGAACAGTCGGTCGGCTTCCAGAATGCTGGTCTCGTACCAACCCTTCCAGTTGCCGGATTTGTCGCCTGCCACCAGCAGGATGACTTCCCGCTGAGGGTCGAAGGCGAACAGGATGCGGATCTCGGTCTTTCCTGCCGAGCCCGGCCGCAGCTCCTTCATGTTCTTGTAGTCGGAGTTCTTGACGCGGTCGACGAGGGGACGCCCCAGTGTGGGACCCTCCTCGCTGAGGACCTTGATGGCCGCGGCCACCTGGTGCGCAGAATCCGGATCGTCCTTTTCCAGGCGGATCAGCCAGTCCTCAACCCCATCACTGAGGTTGATCTGCCAGCCGCTCACAGGGCCACTATAGCGCACGTATCACTCCTGCGTTATAACGATCGCTTTCCTCGGAATGCGACACACGGATCGTCTTCATCACATCGCCAGCGCATACGCGCATCCGGCGCCTGCGAGGAACAGCAGCGCAACAGCCACCCGCTCCCCCATCCCGCCGGTGGTGAACCGGATGGCGCGAGGGCTGCCGACGCTGCGCCAGCGGCAGCCGCGGATGCGCAGCGGCCACCACAGCGGCGAGCCGCTGCGAGTGAGCGAGTCACCCAGGGAGTGGGTGAAGGTGCCCAGGCCAGCGGCCGCCCCGACCCACCACCACGAACCGCCGGGCACCAGGGCGTCGACGCAGATCAGCGCCAGGCCGGTCAGCAGCAGCGAGCCGAGGGTGGCGGCGAAGCGGTGCGCGCCGCGGCCGAGCCGCCGGAATCACACGACTCGTGCTCAGAGGGTTGGCGCTGACGGCGCTGGCCCTCGGCGCATGGGCCGCTGCCGACTCGGCGGACCCTGGAACCGCCCGAGCCAACGACCGCCCTCCACCGGTAGTCACGGGTCTACTCGGTGGCGTCGGCGAGACGCTGGACGCGCTGCTTCCGAACGCCCCGCTGCGCGACGCGATCACGCCAGGGCCCAGGCCGAAACCGCAGCTGCTCAACCCGGACCGGCCGAGACAGGAACGCCCGCTGCTGCTGGACCGCCCCGACGCGAGGCCGGAACCGCGGCCACAGCCGCACCCCGGGCCGAAGCCGGCCGAGGTGCTGAAGCCGGCACCCGTTGCGAACGGCGGCACACCCAAACCCGCGCGTCGCACCGTCGATGGCGCGGGGTCTGTCGTACTCCGCGTCGGGCCACAACTGGACCCCGTCGTGGAGGCGCTGCTCGCGCTGCCGCTCATCGACCCCGTCGACGACCTTTGTTGGCACACGGCCACGCTGCCCGGCAGCGTCGTCGAGCCCGGTCTGACGGACGCGCTCACGCCGATACTCACGCCCCTGGGCCTCGGCGAGAGCTCGATCGTCTCCGTCCCTGCTGCGCCGCCCCGCGCCGCGCCGGCAACCGCCGTTGCGCGAGCCCCCACCGGCGCCACGCCCGACAGGCGTGCAGCGGTTGAGGAACGCGCCGCCGGCCATACGCGAGCGGGCACGCCAGCGCGCGTGCCTTACAACGAGCGCCCCAGCACGACCGTCTCACCCGACCCTCTGCCGCCCCGACCCACGGCGGCGCCACGAGTGGAGTCGGGCGGGGCGCACACGCCGCCCGGCTGGGTCGGCGCGGGCGCCCCGGTGGTCGCGCCCGAGGCCGCCGCTCTGCCGGCCGTCAGTACGCCCCAGGACGGTGAGACCCGGTGGAGGCCCCGACCGGCAACCCGACCCGCGTAACTCCTCCTCCGGCCGCTTCGCGCGGCCCATGCCGCCGCGCACCCCGATGGCGCGACGGCGGGGAGGTGCTGCGCACCTCCAACCCGGTCACCCCTTGGTTGGAGAACAAGAAGATGAGGATGCGGACCACCACGAAGCTCTGGATCACCGGCACCCTGAGCTGGACGTTCGCGCTCAGCCTGTTCGCCTTCACGCTGGGGACAATGGTCGCCGGCAAGGTAGCTCCACCCGGGGCGTACAGCCTGATCTCCGCTAGACCATCCGCGCCGTGACCGGCCTGGCCAACGACCGCGCCGCCTCCCGATGAAACCCAACCCAACACCCATCACAAGTGATCTCCAGGTCGTAAGGGCAAAGGTCCTCCTGCAGAGTCTTCGGCGAAATCGCGCTCACGAAGCTGGACAGCCAGCCCGCTGCCAGCTTTCCGCTCTGTCCGGAGGTGTTGCTGCGCCCCGTCCGACCCCAGCCCAGCGCTACCCGCGGCGGCTCGGCATGAGCCGGGCAGAGACGGCGATGCGGTTCCAGGCGTTGATGACGGTGGCCGCCATGATCAGATTCCCGACCTCGTCGTCGCTGAATGCCGCCCTGGCGGCCTCGAAGACTTCGTCCGGCACGTGGCCCTCATGCAGCGACGTAACAGCTTCGGTGAGGGCTAGTGCTGCCCGTTCCCGCTCGGTGAAGAAGGGCGCTTCACGCCATGCGTCCAGCACATACAGGCGCTGCTCCGTCTCCCCGAGTCGCCGCGCCGCCGCGGAGTGCATATCGAGGCAGTAGGCGCAGCCGTTCACCTGAGACGCACGCATCTGCACGAGAAGAAGGATCTCCGGCTCGATGCCGGCCTTCCGCGCCGACGTCTCGACCGTTTGGGCGAACGCTCGCATCGAGGCGTACCCGTCGGGCGCGATCGAACTCAGGTTCAGGCGTGGCGTCGGGGATGTCGACATTGGTTCCTCTCCCTTGTTATCGGTTACGTCCTTGTATCGAGCAAGCAGGCAGCAACGTCGTTCTGACGGACGGCCAAGGCAGTTCACGGAAACGAGATCGGCCGGCACATAGCGCCCGAACATCATGGCCGGTGATGCGAATGATGTGGTCCAGCAGCGTGGGCGAGGTGGCCTCGACCGTCTTATCTACCGGCACCCAGGCGGCGCGGGCGAAGATCGCCCGGACGCACGTGTTGTCACCTTCGTGGCACCGTTCCTCTAGCATGGTGCCCAGCGCGAGACATCGGTCGCGTCAACCGGAGGCAGCGGTGCGACATCAACAGCAGGGCTGGCAAAAGTTTCACGTCGCGCTCCCATCGCATTGACCGATGGGCCGATGTCTCCGGCGCAATCGGGTCGTACATACCCGGGTACGGCATCTGCTCCTAGCCAAGATCGTGGTGGCATGGATTTTTCGCACCAATCGCCCGGAAGGCCATCTGGTGGTGTGGACACCGCGCCAACTGCCCGACGAGCTACGCACCGTTGGCAAGCTTCTAGCGTTCGACTCGACCTGGCGCGCCGTCGACGCCCCACCCGAAGGCGAGCCATCGCCCCGTGCGGACGAGTTGTTCGTCCGCGCGCAGCACAGCCTCGTGGAGGCGCTGGAGGTTCGGGCCCGGCTGCACGCCGAGCTGTTCCATGAGCAGCGACCGCGCGCAACGGAAGGCGTGCAGCGCCTCGGCCTGCCGTCCGGCCCGGTAAAGCGCCAACATCAGCAGGGCGTGAAAACCTTCGCGGTAGGGGTGCGCGGCCGCGAGCCCTGCCAGCTCGGCAGTCAGCTCAGAGTGACGGCCCAGGTCGAGATCGAGCTGGATCCGCCTTTCCAGCGCAACCAGGCGCCGCTCCTCGATGCGCTCCCCAGCAGCCTGCAGGTACGGGGTCGGCAGCCCGTCGAGCGCGGGTCCGCGCCCGAGCGCTAAGGCGTCGTTGAGGGTGCTGCTGGCCTCGACCAGCCGGCCGTCTGCCGCTAGTGCGTCAGCGCGGGCTAGATCCTTGTCTAACCGATGGAGGTCGAGCTGCCCGTCGGACAAGACGATGAGGTAGCCCGACCCTTTCGTGGCGATCAGATCGGCGCCCAGGCCAGCCTCGCGTAGCACGCGGCGCAGACCCGATACTCGGTTCTGTACCTGAAACCGGGCACTAGACGGCGGGTTTCGCCCCAAGCTGCGTCAACGAGCTGGTCCATCGGAGCCACCCGGTTGGCCTGCAAGAGCAGCGCCGCGAGGACACAGCGGCTGCGCGTGCCTGCGATGGCCACCTCGCCCAGGTCGGTGCGTACCTCGAGAGGACCGAGAAGCCGGAACTGGGTAGGCCGCCCAGCCCTTGGAGGGTCGGTCAGCATCTTGGTGCGCACATAGCGCGGACGATAACGAGTGTCCACACACTCAACACGATATGCCGAGTCATTCTCACTGCCTTCTTTCTGGTCGAACCCACCGCTGTAGGTGGCCACTGTTACCGGTTGGACCGGTGCGTTCCGGCCGCCGGTCAGTCGCGGTGGCGGGACGTCGAGCCGGGACCGTGACGCCGGTGTGGCAAAGGTCGCGCGCGGCTCGCGTCCTATATAGATCGTCCGAACGCGGTGCCGTGCTGTGCTGACCGTCATGGCCACCGTCACTCCCGCCCCTGCGAGTAGGCAGGCCCGCTATCCGCGGCATCACCCTTGTGGCGTTCAGGATCCCCTACGCTGGTAGCCGACTGGTCCAGCGCGGCGGCCCACCGGGCGGTGTCCGTGACCTGCCGGAGGCCGGACACTCGGCCGTCGAGGACCGTCCACACATGGGCGAACCACGCCTCGAACACGCGACCAGTGCCGCGCGCGACACCGCGGTAGGTGCCCAGGGTCACGACTGTGCCAGTCCCGACCTGCAGGTGCTCCTCCGGTACCGCGACCACGTCGAAGTGACGGTACGTTTCCACCCATATCCGCGACAGCCACTCCTGCGGTCCGTAGGCCACCCGCCCGCCAACATGCGGCAGACCCGGACACGTGAGCCCCACGCACGCCGGATGCAACAAACCGACAGCGGCATCCGTGTCCCGCCGCCGCAGCGCGTCGTACAACTGCTCCACGAGCATCCCAGCCAACAGCATGACCCGGCCCCTCCAGGATCTGCACCTAGCTGCTTTGGTATTCGAAGCAGCCGCCTCGATGGTAATGCGTCGGAAAACGAAGCGCAAGATGCGAAAGGAGTGGCCGGACGCCACCGTGCGGCGCCGTTTGGTCACACCACACGGTGCCGCACGTCCACCGCTGAGCAGAAGGCAAGCACCCGAGAACGTCATCCAACGGGCGAGGGCTGACCGGGAGGATCGAGGAACCAAGGTGTCACAACGCGAGCGGCTGATCGACTACTGGGACGACCGGGCTTTAAGTTACGAGCAGAAGATGGCCTCTCGAAAGCGCCTCGGCCGACAGGCCGGCCTCGGCGCCGTAGGCGGCGGCCGCGGCCTCCCCAATCGCTGTGCCGACCAGGAACTGGCGCGGGGCCAGGGCGACGAACCGGATCCCGAGCTTGCGGGCGTGGGCGGCGCGCCGGAGGTAGCCGGC
Source organism: Micromonospora sp. NPDC005206 (assembly GCF_040608175.1). Lineage (NCBI taxonomy): Bacteria > Bacillati > Actinomycetota > Actinomycetes > Micromonosporales > Micromonosporaceae > Micromonospora > Micromonospora sp. NPDC005206. The sequence continues at coordinate 10,956 of NZ_JBEXHU010000024.1, read as the reverse complement.
CAGGAACATCTGCATCCGCTTGGCGCCCGCGTAGCGCGGGATAAGGAGATCTCGCGGCTGCGTCAGCGGGTCGAGCGTCTGGAAGCGGACCTGGGCAAGGCCAGGACGGTGATCGACGTGCAGGGAAAACTCTCCGCGCTGCTGGGTCAACTCGCGACCGACAGCCCGCCGACCGGGAGCGAGCCCACCTCATGACCGCGTTGGTCGATGACGCGATCGCGGAGCTGGAGCCGTTGATCGGGACCAGGGCGGCGTGCCGCGCGACCGGCCGTGCGCAGGCCAACCACTATCGCTGGCACCGGCAGTCGCCCAAGCCGACGGTAACGGCACGGCGTGAACGCCGGCCGTCGCCACGAGCACTCGACCAGCGTGAGCGCGACAGCGTGCGAGCGCTGCTCAACAGCCCCGGCTTCGGCGACAAGGCGCCCGCGGCGGTCTATCACGAGCTGCTCGACGAGGGTGTCTACCGTTGTTCGGTGTCGAGCATGTACCGGATCCTGCGCGCCCATGGCGAGGTGAGGGAACGCCGCGCGCAGGCGGCGCATCCAGCGCGGGTGAAACCGGAACTGCTTGCCACGAAACCGAATCAGGTCTGGTCGTGGGACATCACGAAGCTGCATGGCTCGGTGAAATGGTCGTACCACTACCTGTATGTGATCATCGACATCTATTCACGGTACGTGGTCGGCTGGATGATCGCCGAACGGGAATCGGCGGCGCTGGCGGAGAAGTTCCTCGCCGACACGGTCGTCAAGCAGGACGTGGACCGCGACACGTTGACCATCCACGCCGACAACGGCTCCTCGATGGCATCCAAACCGGTCGCGTTCCTCCTCGCCGACCTCGGTGTCACGAAAACGCACTCCAGACCGCATGTCAGTAACGACAATCCGTACTCCGAAGCGCAGTTCAAGACGTTGAAGTACCGGCCCGACTTCCCGCAGCGCTTCGGCAGCCTGCAAGACGCCCGCACGTTCTGCAAGACGTTCATGGCCTGGTACAACGACGAACACCGGCGCAGCGGGATCGGCTACCACACACCCTCAGACGTCCACCATAGACAAGCCGGCGACGTCCGCGAAGCCCGCGCCGAGGTCCTGGCCGCGGCCTACACCCGCAACCCCCGAACGGTTCGTGCGTAAACATCCCGAACCACCCGCGCTACCCGAACCCGCCTGGATCAACCAGCCACCCGCGCAGGAGACCAGCACCGAGCACCAGCCTCCATTAAAAATATCTTGAAAACGCCGCCTCAAAAATCTTGACACGTTCCGTCGTTAGAACGTGTCCGTCGTGCGTTTCAGGTCCTGCTCGGCGGACGAAGGGGCATCGGCGAACTCGGCAGCCCAGCGGTTGGACCAGCGAACAAGAGGGCGCAGGGCCTGGTAGGCGCCCTGGCCTAGCGCAGACAGGGCGTAGCTTGTGTCGGGCAACTGTTCGACAAGACGGGCGTCGAGCAGTTCGGCGAGCCGCTGCCGCAGGACGCTGGAGGACATGTTGTCGCAGCGTTGCTGCAGGGCGCGGAAGCCGAGTGCGCCCGCGCGCAGCTCCCACACGATGCGCAGGCTCCACCGCCGCCCGAAAAGGTCGAGCGCGGCCATCAAGGGACGACCGGTGCTGGATCCACGGACCTTGTGACCCGGCTTTGGCGTCGTCATGTGAGCCCTGCCACTCCTTGTCTCACCTTGCGCTTCGTTTTCCGACACACTACCGTCAAGACGCCTGCTTCGAAGATCAAAGCGCCAGTATCGGTGTTGGAGGTTGAACATGAGCCTGCTAGCAACGCCACTATGCCAGAAGCTGGGCATCGACGTTCCCATCTTCAGGCGCCGATCGGCTCTGCGGCCACGCCTGAGCTCGCTGCGGCAGTCGCCGATGCCGGCGGGCTCGGGATGTTGGCGCTGACCTGGCCACCGAGGCGGAGGCGGTGGATTGGGTGCGCCGAGTCAGACAGGCCACCAACCGGCCGTTCGGAGTGAACTTCGTCCTGGACTTCCCGATCACTGACACGTTGGCGGCATGTCTGGACGAGGGGGTCCCTGTCGTCTCCACCTTCTGGGGCGACCCGGCGACCGTCACCGGGCGCATCCACGCCGCCGGGGCGCTGCACCTGCATGTGGTGGGAAGTGTGGAGGAGGCCAGTCGGGCAGTCGACGCGGGTGTGGACATCGTCGTCGCACAGGGCTGGGAAGCCGGGGGCCATGTACGAGGCCAGGTCACGACGCTGGCGTTGGTGCCCGCGGTGGTGGACGCGGTGGACCCGGTACCCGTTATCGCTGCCGGCGGGATCGGCGACGGGCGGGGGTTGGCTGCTGTCCTGGCCCTTGGCGCGCAGGCGGGCTGGCTGGGGACACGGTTCCTCACCGCCGTCGAAGCGCTGACGCACGACATCCATCGTCGGCGAGTGATCGAAGCCGCCGCACAGGACGCGGTATACACCCGGTGCTTCGACGACAGATGGCCAAACGCCCCGCACCGCGCTATCCGGAACTCCACCCTGTCGCAATGGGAGGCCGCCGGCTCGCCCACGGCTCCACGCCGGCCCGGTGAAAACGAGATGGTAGCCACGGATACCAGTGGCCGTACCCGTCTGCGGTATGGGGTCGGGATGCCGTTGGCGGGGATGACCGGTGACACGGAGGCCATGCCCCTCTACGCCGGCCAGTCCGCCGGCCTGATTCGCGAGATCGCACCCGCCGCGCAGATCGTCACCGCGATAGCGATCCAAGCTGGCCAGATCATCGAAGCGTTGCGCCAGCGCCCGTCGACGACGGCCCGCTAGCACGAAAGGAAGACCAGGTGTTGAAAGCAACGTGCGCCACCAGCACCACGCCGGCATATGGTCCACCAAATTTCCCGACCGCGAGCGGTGAGGACGCCGTGCGTCGCGCCCTCGCTGAAGACGCCACCGCCGACGACATGACCACTCGATGGAGTGTCCCTCGCGGCACCTGGGCCCAGGCGCGGATTATCACCCGAGAGGCTGGCATCCTCGCTGGACTACCAGTCGTCACCGAGGTCTACCGCCAGGTAGACCCCGACGTGACAGTCACGACGGCCGTCGATGAGATGGCGAGCGTACGGGCCGGCGATGTTCTCGTCAGACTCGACGGCCCGGCACGCAGCATCATCACCGGCGAGCGAACAGCCCTGAACTTTCTGCAGCGCCTGTCCGGCATCGCCACCATGGCCCGTCACTTCGTCGATGCCGTGGGCGGCGTGCCGGCTCGCATCCTCGACACCCGCAAGACCGCCCCAGGCCTACGGACCCTCGACAAATATGCGGTCACTGCCGGAGGAGCGAGCAACCATCGCCTAAACCTCTCCGCGATGGTCCTACTCAAAGAAAACCACATCGAGGCAGCCGGCGGGATCACCGCCGCGATCGATGCCATCAGGGCAGGCATGACCGCCGAGGCGCGCCGCGTCCCCGTCGAAGTGGAGGTCCGCAACGTCGCCGAGGCCGAGGAGGCTCTCCGAGCCGGCGCAGATTGGATCATGCTCGACAACATGTCCCAGCATGACATCGCACACGTGGTCGCCCTGCGCGACAGGAGTGACCACCTGCACGTGAAACTGGAGGCCTCCGGCACCGTCACCATCGCGACCGTGCGCCGCATCGCGCAAACCGGCGTGGATGCCATCTCGATCGGAGCACTGACCCACAGTGTCCATGCTCTCGACCTGAGCCTACTGATATCGCCGACGGCCGCTCCACCTACCCGGCTCGGCTGAGGATGGACTCACCACCAGCCAGACAAGGAGACAGACCATTGGGCGGGTGCCGAGGTGCCTTCGGTCGAACTCAAGGTCGTTGGGCAGATGTACCGGGCCCTTCGTGACCGCGACGCCGCCGCGATCGTGGCTCTTTTGCACGAGGACTGCGTCGTGCGGACCGCACCAGGCCTGCCGTTCGCCGGAGGCAGCACGACGCATGGCCCTGCCGAAGCGCTGGAACTCGTCTGGGCTGAGATTGATCGACACCTCTCGGTATGGCCGGATGTCGAGAGATGCATCCCGGATTCGGCCGGGACGGTCGTGGGCGTCGGCGTCTACCGTGGCGAAGCACGAGCTACCGGCCAGCGGTTCGAGGCCTGGTTCGCACATCAATGGATCCTCGACGACGGACGAATTGCCGGGCTCAGGCAAATCACCGACACTGCTCAGTGGATCAGAGCGCCCGGATCGGCGCCGTGACACCCAGGAGGACCCCTGTGGAGGAGCTACTGGCGTTGGGACGTCGCATGCTGGCCGACCAGCCGTTCAGTTCGCTGATCGGCGCTAGTCTGAGCGAGTTGACGACCGGACATGCCGTCCTGCAAGTGCCGATCGTTGCCGGCCTGACACAGCAGGACGGTCACTTGCACGGGGGTGTGGTCAGCTATGCGGCGGACAACGCGTTGACGTTCGCCGGCGGCTCGGTGCTTGGCGCGGCTGTCCTGACGTCGGAGTTCAAGGTGAACTATCTGCGGCCGGCGCGTGGTGTCACCCTCGTCGCCCGCGCTCGGGCGGTTCACTGGACGCGGCGCCAGGCCGTGTGCGTTTGCGAGCTGTGGGCCGTTGACGATGCAGGCGTTGAGTCGCTGTGTGCCGTTGCGCAGGGAACGATCGTCAGGTCGACTAGAGCTGGCGGAGGGATCCACAGTTGAGTCTGCCTATGTGGGGCTGACGATGTCGTTGGCGCCGCGGCTCGTGTCGCCCGTCCATGGGTGCAGGCGTGGCAGCCAGGCCGGTACGGCCCACCGGTATTCCTCGTAGTCGGCTCCGAACCGGCGGACGAGTGACGGCTCCTCGTACCAGCGGATGAACGACGCCGTGGCGATCCAGAAGGCTGCCGCGTACAACAGGAGACTGATCCGGCCGAGTAGGAGTGTCTGACCGATGATGACAACCAGGAGCCCTACGTACATGGGGTTGCGAACGTATCGGTTGAATCCGTCGACCACCAGCCGTTCGGTGGGCGCCAGTGGCATCGGTGTGCCCCCTGCCAGGACGAACCGCGTGAACGCGTGTGCGGGCGGGATGAGCCCTGCGCAGATCAGCACGATTCCCACGAGTTGCGCGGCGATCCAATAGGGCGTCACTTCTTGCGTGTCCCAGCGGCGTGATGAGCCAGGGTCCCAGCCCGACGACGGTGCCCGGGACGGCTACGAAGAACGCCGCGCTGGTTAGTGCCGCCTTCGTCGTCTGCATGTCACGACTCCTCTTCGATGACGTCGATGCTCCGCGGGAGGGCAGAGGATCAGGTGTCCAGCATGTCTTTCGCCTGGGTCGTGTCCCTCCTTCAGACTCAGAGACCCCGGTACATGTTGTGGACAGCGGTTCGCGGGTGGTGACGCAGGGCAGCACTCGGTCGTTCGTGGAGCGTCGCGGCGGTGCGCGCTTCCGGCCTGAGTCCGAATGCTCCACCGGCTATGACTCGAAGCAGGTTCCCGGTGGACATGAAGTCCTGGATTGGGACGGTGCCGGCGAACATCCCGAGGAACCGTTCGATCTGCCGCGGACGTCCGTGCAATGTCCGCAGAAAGAGCCGTTCCCGAAGGCTGGGCGGACCGTACCTCGCCAGTGCGGTGGTGAATTCGTACAGGGGGATCGCCGCCGCGTCGCGCTGGGCGCCGTACGTCGCGAGCCTGTCGTTGGCGATCGCATCGGCAAGCAGTTCGGCGTCGCGGAGGGCATTGCTGATGCCATGAGCGGTGATGGGGTCCATGACAAGGCCGGCGTCGCCGACGAGCGCCCATCCCGGACCCTGTGGGACGCGGAGCGTGTTCGGTAGATCGGGTGTCGTCCGGATTCGCTCGACGCGGGTGCCTTCGCGGGCGAGCCAGCCGAGGTTGCCGCATCGGTCGAGGAGGCGGTAGAGGTTGCGCTCGACGTCCGCGCGATAGGCGCTAAAGCCTGCCAGGGGTGCAAACACGGCCAGGAGGAGGCGGTCGTCGTTTGTGGGAAAAGCGGCAGCGGCGACATCGGGACGCAGGTAGAAGCCGCCCGACGGTACTCTGACACCGGTGAAGTAGGCATAACTGGCGAAGCTCGCCGTCGGCCTCTCACGGTAGCGGCCGGCCCCGACGGCGTCGGCGATGGTGGAGTGTTTGCCGTCGGCGCCCACGACGAGCGGCGCCTTCTCGACCACGTCGGGACCGTTGCGCGCGCGACCGTAGATGCCTGTGATCCGGTCACCGTCTGATACGACGCCTGCGACGATGAAGCCTTCGCGGACCTCGGCTCCCGCATCGCGAGCCGCCTGCACGAGGATGGAGTCGAGAACGGTGCGGCGTGGGCTGATCAGCATGTCCACGCCCTCGTGCGCCGGGAAGCGGCCTTCCAGTACAGCCGCCGTCGTATCGAAACGGGCACGGCGGGTCGCCGGTGCGCCTGCCGCGAGGATCTTGTGGAGGAGACCCCAGCGGTGCAGGCGTGCCGTTCCCGCAACGTGCACCTGATGGGTGGAAATGGTGTCGCTGGGAAAGTGCGCCCGGTCCACGGCCAGCACGCGCAGGCCCTGGCGGGCCAGCAGCATAGCCGTGGCCGCGCCGGCGACCCGCGTGCCTACCACGATGACGTCCCATCTGCCTGTCATGCGCGTGCTCCTCCGACACAACTCATCCCTTGCCAACGTTCGTTGGCCTACGCGTGTTGACCCTACTACCGCAGGGGTGATCGGCCTCCGACAGCGGCGGGAGTGTGCCGCGCTCCACATCGGCCTTTGCTTGCGCGGCCCGCAGTTGCCGGTGCGAATTGATGAGCCATTGAGGACCGGAGGTCACGACCGTCATGATCGGCGATCGACGGCCGACACGAGGCGCGGCGCCAACGACATCGCCGTGTCGAGGATCGTTGACCCGGACCCTGCTCGACGAAGGGTTGGTCGCATGAGGCGAGTCACTATCGTTACCGGCGGATCGCGCGGCATCGGCACCGCCACCTGCCGTCGCCTGGCCACCGCTGGCCACGACGTCGCAGTCGGCTACCGCAGCGACCCGGCGGCCGCCGAGGTCGTCGTCGCGGACGTCCGCCCGGGCAAGTCCGCGGTGGCCATCGGCGTCGAGACCGCCGACGCCGGCTCGGTCCAGGCCCTATTCGACGGTACGGCGGCCGCGCTCGGACCGGTGACCGGCCTGGTGAACAACGCCGGGGTGGGCAGCCCGATCGGCGCGTTCGTCGACCTGGACGAGGCCGACCTGCGCCGGGTCGTGGACGTCAACGTGATCGGTGGCATCCTGCGCGCGGGAGACGGCCCGGCGGCTGGGACCGGGCGACGCCATCGTCAACATCTCCTCCGCCGCCTCGATGCTGGGCAGCTCGGGGGAGTACGTGCATTACGTGGCGAGCAACGTGGTCGCCGACCCGCTCACCATCGGGCTGTCCAAAGAGCTCGGCCCGGCGGGGATCCGGATCAACACCGTGTCCCCGGGCATCATCTACATCGAGTTCCACGCCACGCACAGCGGCGAGCCCGGTCGGCCTGACCGGCTCGGATCGTAGGTGCTGCTCGGCCGGTCCGGGCAGCCCGACGAGGTCGCCGCCGCGATCGTGTGGCTGATGAGCGACGAAGCGTCCTATGTTTCGGGAACCAACCTGCGGGTGGCGGGCGGACGCTAGAAAGCGCTCGATCCCTGGTAGAGCCGACCCGTACCGCCGCCCATCCCCGCTCAGACAGGTCCTGCCCGACGAACCCGCCCGCTCGATGACGGCGCCCATGCTGATCCTCCAAGCTCTGGTCGGGAACCGCGAATCCAAGATGCGACGGTTGCGGTGGGCTCCAGCTGGCCTCCGGAGGAACTGTCAGGACGTGTGCATGAGGTCGGTGGGCGGTTGAGGTGTCCACCGCATCCTAATCCTGATGTTGTTCGCGCCGTGTCGGTTAACGTTCTGGAAGCCGAGCCGCCGGTAGAGGGCGCGCGCGCCGTGATTGATGTCTAGAACGTCCAGCACGACGGGTAGGCCGCGGCCGGCGGCCTCGCGCAGCAGCTGACCGATGAGCTGGCTGCCCATGCCGCGACCTTGGTAGCCGGGATGGATCTCGACGCGTTCCAGGTAGGTCTCAGTGGGACGGTGCTCGACGATCATCACGCTGGCGTCGTGGCCGTTGACGGTGACGATCCGGGTGCGGGTGGGGTCGAGCCGCGCTCGTGGAATGCGTACTGGGTTTGTTCGTTCCAGCCCAGATGGCCCCAAAATACGCGCAGACCGCAGCGCGGTGGACGGTGTAACAGAATGGACTGTCCGTCGAAGCGGCTGGGCCAAGGCCGATGGTGTTCATGCCGCGGTGTTTGCGAGGCGTTCGAAGATATGACGGTTGACGAAGACGATGCCGGCGTGCACGAGCGCGCCGAGGCGGGGTGCCGTGACAGCGGGGCGGAGGTCCCAGGGCGGCTTCGCCCAAGCCCTACCCTCGTGAGTTCCGTGATGATGTTGTGCGGGTGGCCCGTGACCGTGATCCGGGCGTGACGGTCGAGCAGATCGCGAAGGACTTCGGAGTCCACCCGATCACGTTGTTCAAATGGCTGCGGCAGGCTGACGTTGACGCTGGAACCAAACCGGGTGTCAGCGGCAGCGAATCAGCCGAGCTGCGCGAGGCCCGCAAGCGATCAAGTTGCTGGAGCAGGAGAACGAGGTCCTGCGCCGGGCCGCTGCCTACTTGTCGCAGGCGAACCTGCCGGGAAAAGGCTCTACCCGCTCGTGAGCGAGCTGGCCGCCAACGGGATCCCCGTGGCGGTGACGTGCCGGGTATTGAACATCGCTCGTCAGCCCTACTACCGGTGGCTCGCCCGGCCCGTCGGCAACGCCGAACTCGTTGCCGCTTACCGCGCGAACGCCCTGGTGGACGCCCATCGCGATGACCCGGAGTTCGGGTACCGGTTCCTGGTCGATGAGGCCCGCACCGCCGGACAGGTGATGGCTGAGCGCACCGCGTGGAAGATCTGCTCGGATAATGGCTGGTGGAGTGCCTTCGGCAAGCGCAAGAGGCGCGGCAAGGGTGGCAAGGTCGGTCCGCCGGTGCATGACGACCTCGTGAAACGAGACTTCACCGCCGACGGGCCGAACCAGTTTTGGCTGGCCCCACGCCGCGCAGGCGCTGCAGATCCGCCGCCGCCGACGCCGCCTGGACCAGCCGAAACGCTTCACCACCGAAACCGTCTACGCCATCACCGACCTGCGCGTGCCACAAGCTACGCCCGCGCACCTGGCCGGCTGGGCCCGCAGCCACTGGTCGATCGAGAACAAGGTCCACTGGTGAGTCGGCCTGGGGCGCGGTGCCGGGATTACTCCCGGTCCGTTTCCCCAGGCCGCTCTCCGAACCCGGCGTGCCTGTCTCCAGGCACCGGGCTCTCCACGGTTGTTGCCGTCAGGCTGGTTGCGCCCGCCGGACCCAGGGGTTAGGGATCGCTGCGCCTCGATAGCGGTAACGGGTGACCGTGACCGCGGCGAGGTCGAACAATGCGATCCCGTCCGCCGCCAAGGGTTTCCACCGTCCTTGCCCGGTGGTGAACCGACGCCGGAACTGCGTCCACGTCCACCGGTGAAGCGTCCGCCACCACCGCACGACTCTGTTCCACACGAAGTGGGCCAGTTGCCGGAAGGTGTTCTTGGCGACCGCGTGCCGGAAGTACGTGGACCAGCCGCGCAGGATCTGCCCGAGGCGGATCAGCACGGCTGCCGGGTCCTGCTGTGATGTCCTGCGGGTCAGGGCACGGACCTTGCTCTTCAGCGACCGGATCGGCCGGCCGCCGATGAACGTGTACACGTGCCACTTCAACGACCCCCGTTTACGCCGCCACTGGATGCGGAAGCCGAGGAAATCGAACCCTTCGCTCATGTGGACTACGCGGGTCTTCTCCACCGACAGGCGGAGCCCGATCGTGGCCAACACCTTCGCGATGCTCTCGCGCAAAGCCTCGACGTCAGCCTTGACACCGTTTACCAGTACCGCGAAATCGTCTGCATAACGCACGATCCGCCAGTTCGGCAGCCCTCTTTGACGTCGATATCGGCGGCGGCCGTCGGTACTCATCGTCCCGCCCGGCTGCCACGGCAGATGGACATGCTCATCGAGCACGCTCAACGCGATGTTCGCCAGTAGCGGTGACAAGATCCCGCCCTGAGGTGTTCCGATAGCCGTGTCCTCAAGGTCGCCGAGCTCACTCAGCAGACCAGCCTTGAGGAACGCCTTCACCAACGCCAGTACCCGCTTGTCCTTGATCCTCGACCGGACCCGGTCCATCAAGGCGGTGTGATCGATCTCGTCGAAACACGCCTTGATGTCGGCGTCCAGCACCCACCGGTAGCTCTTGCTACCGAACAGGTGGATCTCAGCAATCGCGTCCTGCGCCCGCCGCCGAGGCCGGAAACCATACGAGACCGGCACGAAGTCGGCCTCGAAGATCGGCTCCAGCACCAGCTTCAGGGCCGCCTGGACAACTCGGTCCGCCACCGTCGGTATCCCGAGGCGGCGGACCTTTCCCGACCCTCCCGGCTTGGCGATGGTGCGTTCCCGCACCGGTAATGGCCGGAACGTCCCCGCCTTCAACTGGGAACGCAAGTCCTCCAGAAACCCAGGTGCGCCCATCTGCTCCTCCACATCGGCGACTGTCAGGCCGTCGACGCCGGGAGACCGGGCGCCCCGGTTGCCCGCGACCCGATCGAACGCCACGATCAGCGTCGCCGGGTCGTACACGAGATTGAACAGGTCATCGAACCGGCGGCCACGATCGGCCGCCGCCCAACGATGAAGCTTGGCCTGCATCTCCGATACCCTGGCGAACGGATACCACTGCTCACCAGGACCGCCGGGATTCCCCAGTGGATCTTTCGGCATTGCAGTCTCCTTCCCTTCCACAACCGCTGCCGTCCTTCCCCATGTGACCGGCTCTCCCGGCCTCGGAGTACTACGACGGCTCCGCCCCACCCCGATCCGATCGGTCGACAGTGGACCCAGCCCTTCCCACGCACAGG
>NZ_JBEXHU010000023.1:0-126916 GCF_040608175.1 Micromonospora sp. NPDC005206 | reverse complement strand
ACATGGCGTTGACCGACGCCGCGCAGACCGTGCAGGTCTCGGCCTACCCGGATGCCTACGCCCAGTGGGAGCAGCAGGCCACCGACCTGGTCGCCAAGCACTGGAACAGCTGACCCCACCGCACCACACTGACCGCTGGCCGGCACCCCCACCCGGGGTGCCGGCCAGCGGCATACCCACGACACGACCAGATCTTGGACAGTTCCCGTCACCCGCGAACGGAAACTGTCCAAGATTCGCAGGTCACGGCGGGGGCGCCGGGTGGGGGAACAAGGTCGGGCCGCGGCTGGTTGTGGACAGTGTCGGTGTGATCCAGTGTCCCCGGGCCTCACCTAATATCGCCCTCGCGGAATACCGTTCGGCTGGAACCGCGTCGCGCCACTCGCCGAGAGGCGACCTGCACACCGACACCAACGCCGCCCCCAGCCACCGGCCAGGGGCGGCGCTGTCTTTCCGCCGACGGAGTCTTGGACTGCGGGTGGGGCGAACGCGGACGGCCCCCGCCTCGCCCGGAGGGCGGTGGTGGGGGCCGTCGACGGATCGGTCGGTCAGGTGGCGGTGATCGTGCCGGTCAGCAGCAGGGCGAGGACAAGGGTGCCCAGCGCGACCCGGTACAGCACGAAGACGTACAGGGTGTGGTGGGCGACGTAGCGGAGCAGCCAGGCGATGGCCGCGTACCCGATGCCGAAGGCGATCACGGTGGCCACGATCATCTGGGCGACGGTGGGTGCGGACGTGCCCGGGGCCGACGGTTCGAAGACGTCCCCGAGGCTGAACACGCCGGACATGACCACCGCCGGGATGGCCAGCAGGAACGAGTACCGCGCCGCCGCCTCCCGGGTCAGGTTGAGCAGCAGCCCGGCGGTGAGCGTGCCCCCGGAGCGGGACACCCCCGGGATCAGCGCCATGGCCTGGGCGAAGCCCATCACCACGCCGTCCTTCATGCGGAAGTTCTCCAGGGTGCGGGTCTGCCGCCCCCAGTACTCGGCGAACGCCAGCACGAACGCGAAGACGATCAGCGTGGTCGCGACGACCCACAGGTTTCGCCCGGCGGTCTTGATCTGGTCCTTGAACACGAAACCGAACAGCCCGATCGGGATCGAGCCGACGATGACGTACCAGCCCATCCGGTAGTCGAGGCTGGAACGGACCGACTTGTCCCTGATGCCGACCAGCCAGGTCCGGGTGATCCGCCAGATGTCCTTGGCGAAGTAGATCAGCACGGCGGCCTCGGTGCCGAGCTGGGTGACCGCCGTGAACGACGCGCCTGCGTCGCGGTCAAAGAAGATCGCCGAGGTGATCCGTAGATGCCCCGACGAGCTGACCGGAAGGAACTCGGTCAATCCCTGGACGATGCCCAGGACGATGGCCTCGACCCAGGTCACTCGCCGACTCCTGAGAGGTCGAGCGCCTCGGCGACGGTACGGAGGGTCTGCACACCGCTGTCCCGGTCGGCCACGAACAGCGTCACCGACAGCGTGGTGACGCCCGCGGCGGCGTACTCCCGCATCCGCTCGGCGATGCGCTCCTTCGGGCCGAGCAGTGAGGTGCGGTCGATGAACTCCATCGGCACCGCGGCGGCCGCGTCACGCTGCCGCTTGGCCAGGTACAGATCCTGCACTTCGCGGGCGGCGTCGCCGTAGCCCATCCGGGTGGCGAGCTGGTTGTAGAAGTTCTGCTGCCGGCTGCCCATCCCGCCGACGTAGAGCGCGGCGTACCAGCGCACCAGCTCGGCGCAGGAGGCCACGTCGTCGCCGACCACCACCGGCACCGAGGGCACCACGTCGAAGCCGGCCAGTTCCTTGCCGACCTTGGCCCGCCCGGCGCTGACCGCGGCGAGATGCTCGTCGGCGAACTCCGGGGCGTAGAACACGGCCAGCCAGCCGTCGGCGATCTCGCCGGCCAGCTCCAGGTTCTTCGGGCCGACCGCGGCCAGGTAGATCGGGATGTGCTCGCGGGGCGGGTGGAAGCCCAGCCGCAGCGCCTTGCCGGGGCCGTCCGGCAGCGGCAGTGTGTAGTGCTCGCCGTCGTACGCCACCTCCTTGCGGGCGATGGCCAGCTTGACGATGTCCACGAACTCGCGGGTCCGGGCCAGGGGCTTGGCGAAGCGCACCCCGTGCCAGCCCTCCGAGACCTGCGGGCCGGAGACGCCGAGGCCGAGCCGGAACCGGCCGCCGGAGAGCGCGTCGATGGTGGCGGCGGTCATCGCGGTGGCAGCCGGCGTACGGGCCGGGATCTGCATCACCGCGGCGCCCACGTCGATCCGTTCGGTCTGGCCGGCCATCCAGGCGAGCATGCTGGGCGAGTCGGAGCCGTAGGCCTCCGCGGCCCACACCACCGAGTAGCCGAGCCGGTCCGCTTCCTGGGCCAGCGCCAGGTGGTCTGCTGGCGTGCTCCACGCCGTCTGGTATCCGAGGCTGAGCCCGAGTCGCACTGGTCCTCCCCCATCCGTGGCACAGGTCGCATCAGGTTACGCAATGCCGATTACGGCCTCGATCACCGGCTCGCCACCAATGATCCCCCGTCCGTCGGGGTACCCGCCGTCGGCGGAACCGGCAGAACCGGCAGAGATGACGGGAGCGAGGATATCGGTGGCGGCGGGTTCGAAATAAGGTTCACCCATGCAACAGCGACCGCTCGGCCGAAGCGGGCTTGCGGTTTCCCGGCTCGCGCTCGGCACCATGACGTGGGGCCGGGACACCGACGCCGACGATGCGGCCGCCCAGCTGAAGAGTTACCTGGACGCGGGCGGCAACCTGATCGACACCGCCGACGTGTACGGCGACGGGGACGCCGAGTCCGTGATCGGCTCGCTGCTGGGCACCCTCGTTCCTCGCGAGGATCTGCTGATCGCCACGAAGGCGGGGTTGCGCCCGGGCAGCGGCCGGCGCCGCGACGGCTCCCGTGGGCACCTGCTGCGCACCCTGGACGCCTCCCTGCGCCGGCTCGGCACCGACCATGTGGACCTGTTCCAGGTGCACGGGTACGACCCGGACACCCCGCTGGAGGAGACCCTGGCCGCGCTGGACCACGCGGTGGCCAGCGGAAAAGTCCGCTATGTCGGGGTGTCGAACTTCTCCGGCTGGCAGACCGCGCGGGCCGCCGCCTGGCAGACCGCCTGGCCGGGCCGGGCGCCGGTGGTCGCCGCTCAGGTGGAGTACTCGCTGCTGGAGCGGGGCGTGGAGCGGGAGGTGCTCCCCGCCTGCGAGGCGCTCGGCCTCGGCGTGCTGCCGTGGTCGCCGCTGGGCCGGGGGGTGCTCACCGGCAAGTACCGCCATGGCCGTCCAGCGGACTCCCGGGCCGCCTCGCCGCACTTCGAGCGGTTCGTCGCCACGTACCTGGAGCCGCGTTGCTCCAGCATCGTGGAGGCGGTGGCGACCGCGGCCGGCGGGCTGGGTGTGTCGCCGCTGGAGGTGGCGCTGGCCTGGATCCGGGACCGGCCCGGGGTGACCGCGCCGATCCTCGGCGCCCGCACGGTCGGGCAGCTGCTCGGTGCGCTCCAGGTCGAGCGGATCACGCTGCCCGAGGAGATCACCACCGCCCTGGACGACGTCTCCGCCGTGCCGGTGGGCTACCCGGAGCGGGACGGCTAGCAGTCCCGGCCACACGCCCGGGGCGGGTCCGCCTCAGATCGCCGGCCGCTGGCCGGGGATGTCCCGGACGGCGGCGAGGAATCGTGCCTGGTCGTCCCGGGTCGCCGGGTTGACGATCCGGATCCAGGAACCGTCGTCGAACCCGATGGTGGACGGGAACTGCATCAGTCGCGCGGCGCTGTGGTCGCAGTCGACGCGGGTCACCCGGTGCCGCTCCACGCTCCACAGCACCCGGGGCTGACGGCGGTCCGGCCGGCCCTCGTCCGGGCGGCGGCCCATCCGCAGCAGGTGCAGGTGCGTATCGGTAACCACCAGCGGCGTGCCGGTGTAGCGCTCCAGGAAGAGCAGCAGGCTGCCGGCGAGGCTGGCCAGCTCACCGCTGAAGACGTACCGGCGCCGGTAGGCGATCTCGGCGAGCTGGTCGGCCAGCGGGCGGTACTGGCTGAGCCGGAACAGCGCCCGGAAGGCCTCCTGCTCGGGCGTCAACGGCAGCGGTTGCCGGGGCTCGGCGCCCTGGCGCGGCGCCGGCAGGCCGGCGTCCGGGTCGGCCGCGTCCGCGACGCCGCCGGCGAGCGCGGCGGCCTTGCCGGGGAGCAGCAAGACACCCGCGGCGATCCGCACCGGTGTCAGCACGGCGTCCACCCAGACCACCGGGTTGACGATATTGAGCAGCCCGAACAGCGCCCGGGGTTCCAATGACTCGGCCACGGCCTCGGACATCGTGTCGGCGAACTGGCTGCCCGTCCGGTGCATCTCGTCTGCCCGGACAGGCGCCAGCCCGACGTAGCGGACCTCCTGGTCGGGCAGCAGCGGTGCGACCAGGGCGCGTTCCGGCTCGTCGCTGGTGCGGAACTCGTCGCGCAGCTCGCGGGCCTTGTCGCGGGCCGCCCGCGCACCGCCGAGCACCGCGTCGGTCAACCGACCGAGCCGGCCCCGCTCCCCTGACGTCACGCCTTACCTCCTCGACCGGCCTAACGGCCCGCCGGCTGGTTCGCGGGCGGCTGCCCGAAGACATTCTGGTCGATCCAGTCGGCACCGCCCTGCACCGCCTGGTCGATCTGGTCGCTGACCTGCTCGCTGCCGGGAACGGAGAGGCCGCTGGTGAGGGCGACGGACCCCCAGGTGACGCCGTGCACGATGGAGTTCGGCACGTTCCACGGCAGGTTGGTCGCCCAGTCCCGGGCGATCACCCGGGCGCCGTCGGCGACGCCGTGCGCCCGTAGCGCGGCGGCCCTTTCCAGGGCGCCCATGTCGAACGGTGAACCCGACTTGCCCAGCTTGTAGGTGCCCTTCGCCGGGTCGAGGACCTTGTGGTGCCACTTGTCGGCCTTGCCGGCGGCGCGCCGCTTGTCGGCGTACTTCTGGCCGGTGCGCAGCTTCTTCTGCATGTCGACGAGCTTGTCGAGGTGGTTGCGCAGCTTGCGCAGGTACAGCATGACCCGCTGGAGCAGGCGGATGACCTTCTGCAGGTGCGCCGCCAGCGGCCTGATGATCTTCAGCATGCGGGTGAGCACGATCAGGCCCCTGGTCACGGCGACCCCCATGCCCGCCACCCAGGACGCCCCGGCGGTGAACGGCGCCATCAGCAACGCCGTCACCAGCGTCACCAGCAGGAAGTTCACGAACTCGACGCAGAGGTCGACGAGCACGTCGTGCACGGTCTGCAGACCGTCGGCGACGCTGCGCAGATACTCCGCGGTGGCGGCGAACTGCTCGGCGACGTCGAGCAGTTGCTGTTCCACCTCGGCCAGCCGCTGCCCGTACGCCTCACCGGCGGGCGAGCGCCACCCGGGCTGCGCGGCCTCGCGGTCGCCGCGGTGCACCTGCGCGAGGTCGCGCACCTGCCCGGCCAGCGCGTCCCACTCGGCGGCCTTCGCGCGCAGCACGGCGGGCTCGCCGTCGACCATGTCGACGAGCTGGATGAGTGGCCAGGCGAGAGTGCGGCAGACGCTGTCGACCGCGGCCTCCACGCCGGAGAGTGCGTTGTCGAGGCCGTTCCACAGCTGGACGGCGCTGCCTGCCGGCCCGCTCATCCGGGCAGCCCCGCCTGGATGGCCTTGAACCCGCCGTCGAGGTCCTGCTCGTTGCGCTCGTACGTCTCGACCGTGTCGGCCAGCGCGCTGGCGACCCGGCCGAACGCGGCGTTGGCCGCGCCGAACAGCTCCACGCCACCGGCGACCTGCTCGGCGTACTTGCCGCGGAGCATGTCGCTGGCGAACGGCAGATGACCGAAGGCGTCCGACGGCACGTCACCGGCCGAGACGATCTGACTCTCCAGCGCCGCCAGCGAGCTGGCGACCCGCTTCGCGGCTGTCTCCAGTCGACGGACCGCCTGCACGTCGACCTCGATGTCCGGCGCCATGCCGTTCCTCCCCCGTGTGTTCAGCGCACCGACGATACGATTCCCCGACCGTCGGGCACCACCCCGGTGCACGGTCCACGGGGGAGGAATCTCATGACTGACCCGATGTCCGCGTTCGACGCGCTCGCCGGACGGATCGCCGACATCGAACGCCGGTTCGCGGGCCTGGGCGACGACCTGGCCGACCTGTCCGGCACCGCGAGCGACGAGAGTGGCCTGGTCTCCGCGACCGTCGACGCCACCGGCGTGCTCACCGGCCTCAACCTTGCGCCCGCCGCGCTGCGCGCCGGCACCGAGGGGTTGGCGGAGCTGGTGCTCGAGGCGTACCAGCGGGCCCGCACGGCGGCCACCGAGCGGGTCGAGGAGCGCACCGAGGGGTTGGGCGTCGAGCTCGGCGCGGGCCTGACCGACCTGTTCGGCAAGCCCGGTGACTTCTCGGCACTGGGGCGCCTGGAGGAGACCATCGGCCGGCTCGGGCGGCTGGACGACCGCCTGCCGGGTTCACCGGC
This sequence comes from Micromonospora sp. NPDC005206, assembly GCF_040608175.1. Taxonomy (NCBI): domain Bacteria; kingdom Bacillati; phylum Actinomycetota; class Actinomycetes; order Micromonosporales; family Micromonosporaceae; genus Micromonospora; species Micromonospora sp. NPDC005206. The sequence continues at coordinate 120,452 of NZ_JBEXHU010000023.1, read as the reverse complement.
GTGACCTCGCCGACCTGGCCGGAGATCGTCGTGCGACTACGGGACACCGTTGCCCGCTGCGACCGCGACACCGACCTGGAGCTCACCGCCGCGGCGCGGGGGATCCGGCTGCTGGTACGCCGCGACGTGGTTCGGGCGCTCTGCCCCGGCTACGACGAGGCACGCCTGGCCGCGCTCGGCTGGCGCCGCCCGACCGGCGACGCGCACTGGTGGTACGAGTCGCCGCGCACCCCGGAGCAGTTGGACCGGCTCAGCATGGTGGTGACCCGTACGGCCGCCGAGGTGCTGACCGACGCCCCGGGCGCGCTCTCCTGCCGACCCGTGCCACCGGCCACCCGCCCCACCTCGGAGGTGCGGCCGGTCACCCCCGGGCCGGCGCCGACCGAGGCGGCGGAGCCGGGGGTGGTGGCGCTGCTCGCCGCGGCCGCCGACCGACGCGACCTGCCCGGATACCTCGGCGTGCTGGCCGGCGCCATGGTGTGCGTGCCGCTGGCCGGGGAACCGGCAGCGGACGGCAACTTCCCGTGGACGGTGGTCGGCGATGCGACGGGCGCGCCCCTGCTGCCGGTCTTCACCTCCCCGCAGGCCCTTGCCGCGTTCGCCGGGGACGGCGTGCCGTTCGTCGCGCTGCCCTGCGCCGAGCTGCTCGAGGACTGGCCGGACGAGTCGTGGGGGCTGGCGGTGGACGTGGGCAGCACTCGGGCGGTCACCCTGGCCGCGCTGGCGCTGGCCGCCCTGCTCACGGCGAACGCCCCGGCGGGGTAGCGGCAGGGATCAGGCGGCGGGCGCCCAGGGCGGCACGAACCACGCACGGCAGCGGCCTTGGTCACCCCGCCGGGGGTGGCGAACGGCCGCTGGGCTGGGCAGCATGGGTGGCATGGACTACGAATACGCGCCGCTGCGGTTGCCGCCGAACGTCGACCGGTTGACCGCCGCGGCGCAGTTGGCGATCCAGGCGGAGTTCTCCGGATGGGAGTTGGCCCGGGTGCGGCTGTTCCGGGACGGCACCCGGCAGGTGGTGCTGCGTCGGCGACGGGCCAACCAGCCGCAGCCGGGCCTGTCGTACTGACGCCCGGTCGGGCCGGGGGCGCGACGCCCGGGGCCCGGCCGTGATCGGTCGGGCCCCGGGCGTGTCACGGCCTAGTGCTGATGGCCGGCGTGGTCGTGGTCGTGGTCGTCGTCGAGCTCCAGGAACGGGTGCTCGTCGAGGCGGCCGACCAGCCGGTCGTCGGCCGCCGGCTGGAACGGGCCGACCGCGTCGTCGTCGTCGAACGACTCCAGGTCGACCGGGGTGCCCACCTCGCTGACCATGACCACCCCGTCGAGCGGCTCCAGCTCGGGGACGTCCAGCGCGCCGAGCGAGCCGTCGCCGCTCTGCAGCAGCTCCAGCACCGCCTCACCGACACCCTCCACCGGCGCCGGCTCGTCGTCCTCCGGGGTGCCCTCGCGGCGGGCCGCCTCGGCCACCCGCAGCAGCGCGGAGATGCTCGGCACCCGGTAGTCGCGGCGCTGGCGCACCGAGATCACCCGGGGGTGCGGGTCGCTGGCCTCGCCTGCCTCGGCGCCGCCGAAGCGCTCGTCGGCCTCGTCCGGGTCGATCGAGTCGACGTCCCACGGCGTCACCTCGCCGAAGGCGTCGAGCAGCCGCTCGTCGTACGCGTAGGACGCGTTGTTCAAAGCCACGTACGCCTGCCAGACGTCGTCGTCGTCGACGCGGCCCTGTGCGGCACGTACGGCGGCCAGGTGGTGGCGGGCCGCTTCGATCACCCGCTCGAGAGCGGCGTCCAGCTCACCATGCTGGTCGGTCATGTGGGGCAGTCCCTTCACGATGGGGAGGGTCCGAGCCGGGTGCGGCTACCGGACACGGCTAGCAGGTGCGGAGGAACCGGTCGAGTACCCGCACGCCGAACTGTAGTCCGTCGACCGGAACGCGCTCGTCGATGCCGTGGAACAACGCGGAGAAGTTCAGGTCGGCGGGCAGACGCAGCGGGGCGAACCCGAAGCAGCGGATGCCGAGCTGCGAGAACGCCTTGGCGTCGGTGCCGCCGGAGAGCATGTACGGCACCGGCCGCGCGCCCGGGTCCTCGGCGCGCAGCGCCGCCGACATGGCCTCGACCAGGTCACCGTCGAAGGTGGTCTCCAGCGCCGGCTGCCGCTGCACGTACTCGATCGCGATGTCCGGGCCGACCAGCTCGCGCAGTTGGCGCTCCAGCAGCTCGGACTGGCCGGGCAGACTGCGGCAGTCGATGGTGGCGGTGGCCCGGCCGGGGATCACGTTGTCCTTGTAACCGGCGGCCAAGCGGGTCGGGTTCGCCGTGTTGCGGATGGTCGCGCCGATGATGTTGGCGATCGGGCCGAGCTTGGCGATGGCCGTCTCCGGGTCCTCCGGGTCCAGCTCGATGCCGAGCAGGTCCGAGACCTCCTCCAGGAAGGCCCGCACGGTGTCGGTGACCACCACCGGGAAACGGTGCCGACCGATCCGGGCCACCGCCTCGGCGAGCGCGGTGACCGCGTTGTCGTCGTGCACCATCGAGCCGTGCCCGGGACGCCCCTTGGCGTGCAGCCGCAGCCAGTCGATGCCCTTCTCCGCGGTCTCGATGAGGTAGAGCCGCTGGCTGTCGTTCACCGAGTACGAGAAACCACCGACCTCACCGATCGCCTCGGTGCAGCCGTCGAAGAGCTCCCGGTGGTTGTCCACCAGGTAACGCGCGCCGTAGTCGCTGCCCGCCTCCTCGTCGGCGGTGTACGCCAGCACGATGTCGCGCGGGGGCCGTACGCCGGTGCGCTGCCAGTGCCGCACCACGGCCAGCACCATGGCGTCGAAGTCCTTCATGTCGATGGCGCCCCGACCCCACAGGTAGCCGTCGCGCAGTTCGCCGGAGAAGGGGTGCACCGACCACTCGTCGGCGTCGGCGGGCACCACGTCCAGGTGGCCGTGCACCAGCAGCGCACCCCGGCTCGGGTCGGTGCCGGGGATCCGGGCCACCACGTTCGCCCGGCCCGGCGCGGACTCGTGCAGCACGGACTCCAGGCCCACCTCGGCGAGCTTCTCCGCCACGTACTCGGCCGCACGGCGCTCACCGACGCTGGTGTCGTTGTCCCCCGTGTTGGTGGTGTCGATACGCAGCAGGTCGCGGCAGAGGTCCACGACCTCTGCGGTGGGTTCCGGTCGGGCGGGGGCGGCATCGCTCGTCATCGCCTCTTCATACCAGCCCGAGCTGGCCGGCGGGCCGGCGCACCGGCCGAGGTGGGCCGGGCATTCAGGGCGGCGGATACGGGAGACGGTTTCGCCGGGCCCGCCTTCGGGTACCGCCGCCCACGACCGCACGTCCCCTGCCGGAGCTTCCGCCCGCCAGTCGAGGAGGGCACCATGTCCGCCGTTTCCCTGCCGCCGCTGCCGCCCACGCCCGAGGAGGGCTACCGGCCCGGCGGACGCAGCATCGCCGACATCGTGGACCAGGAGCACCGGCAACTGCTGGCGTTGCTGGACCAGTTGACCGACACGGACGCCGCGCCGCAGGACGGGCTCGCGGTGCTCACCGCCGCGTTGTCGCGGCACCTCTCCGCGGAGGAGCAGTACCTGCTGCCGGCGGTGCGCGCCGCGCTACCGGACGCGGCCGAGCGGGTGGACGCCGAGATCAACGCCGACGCCGCGCTGCTGGGCGCCCTCAAGGCGCTGAGCGACGAGACGCTGACCGAGGTCGCCGAGCGGGTTCGCCGACACGTGCACGGGGTCGGCGCGCTCGTCGCGGAGCTGCGCGCGGTGGCCACCGAGGAGGAGCTGATCCGGCTGGGCAACCGGCTGGAGATCGCCGAGGAGGCGGCGCCGACCCGACCGCACCCGGGCACCCCGGCCACGCCGCCGTGGAACCGGATCGTCGAGCCGGCGGTGGGAGTGGTGGACAAGGTACGCGACGCGGTGACCGGCCGGCCGACGTACATGGCGGACCTGCCGGAGCCACCGCGCGGCTGAGGAGCGGCGACACCCACCGATGCATTCAGCCTCACCGATCCGTCCGGACCCTTCCGCCGACTGCGGCGTAGTCCTACCGTCACGGTATGAACCTGGAGCTGCGACACCTACGGGTGGTCTGCGCGATCGCGGAGACGGGGAGCGTGACCAAGGCGGCGTCGGCGCTCGGCCTGGCCCAGCCGGCGCTCACCGCCCAGCTCCAGCGGATCGAGCGGACACTGGGCGGGCCGCTGTTCGACCGGGACCGCCGCGGCGCGCGGCCCACCGCGCTCGGTGAGCTGGTGCTGGCCCGGGCCCGGGTGCTGCTGCCGGCGATGAAGGGCCTGCAGGACGAGGCGGCCCGGCTGGCCGGCGGCGGGGAGGCGCCGCGCTGGTACCGGTTCGGCGGGGTGAACAGCCCGATCCTGGGGCGGTTGGTGCACCGGCTGGCCGCCGAGCAGCCGCCCGCGCAGATCACCACGTACGCGTCCTGGTCGGTGGACGAGTTGGCGCAGTTGGTGGCCGGCGGCCGGTTGGATTTCGCGCTCACCGGGGTGTGCGGTGACGCCGTCCCGTCGGCCGAGTTCGGGTTGAGCTGGCGGGAGGTGGCCGTCGACCCGGTGCTGGTGCTGCTGCCGGAGACCCATCCCCTCGCGGCGCGCGACGAGGTGCGGTTGGGCGACCTGCGCCACGAGCAGTGGGTGGCTGCGCCGGGCGACGGCTGCTTCGCCGCCGCCTGCGCCCGCGCCGGCTTCACCCCCCGCAAGGTGTACGAGACCGACGTGCGGGGCTGCGTCGACCTGGTGGACGCCGGTGAGGCGGTGGCCCTGTGTCAGGCGACGTTCCGCCCGGTGGACGGGCTGGTCACCCGACGGCTGGCCGGGATACCGCTGCGCTGGCGGCTGCTGCTGGGCTGGCACCCGGACTCGCCCGCCGCCCAGGGGGCGGAGCTGGTGCTGGAGACGGCCAAGGCCGCGTACACCGACTCACTGGCCCCCCACCCCAGCTACCTGGCCTGGCTGCTGCGCAATCCCGGGTTCGGCGTCCAACAGCCCAGCCGGGTCTGATCCACCGTTGGTGGGGTATCTGGCGGACATGACCGACGTCTACCCGCCCACCGGCGACCGGGACCTGCTCCACCAGGCGGCCGCCGCGCACACCGCCGCCATCCGCGAGACGGAGGCGTTCCTGCGCCGGCTGCCGGACGTGCCCGACCCGGCCGACATCGCCGAGTACGCCAACCTGCTCAGCCGCGAGGAACGGAGCCGCGGCGAGCGGGACGCCGCCGCCGACGCGGTCGGGCTGACCATCGGCAGCCTGGAACCCGATCAGGCCTGACCAGGCTCGACGCGACGGTGCCGTCCCTGCCCGGGACGGCACCGTCGAGCGTGCACCGCTCAGCGTTCGACGAGGGGGTCGTGGCCCAGGTCGAGCAAGGAGTGCCGCCACTCGTCGTCGGCGTTGCCGCGCGGCGGCTTGGCGTCCATCAGCTCGCGGATCCGGTCGACCGCGTCCTGCATCACCTCGATGTCCTCCGGGGTGAGGTCGACCTTGCGCTTGGCCAGCACCTTGAGGATCTCCCGGCCCGGCTGGGGCAGGTCGAGGTCCGGGTTCGGCCCGAACGACTCTTCGCCGGAACCACGGGTCAGCAGCCAACTGCGCAGCTGCGCAGACGGGACGTTGACCTCGGCGTGGAAGTCATCCCAGAGCACCTCCACCTCGGGGTCGATGCGAGTCTCGCGTGCCATCAGGTCTCCTCTCCGGGCGGCGGCCCGGACGTCTCCGGGTCCCCCTCGTCGGTCTTCGGATGCAGGCCCTCCGGCGGCACCCGCGTCCTCCTGGGGTTCGCGGTGGGCGGCGCCAGGATCGGATGGGGATGGTCGTCCTCGTCCCGGGATTCCGCGGCCTCCGCGGGCTCGTGCGGTTCCTTGGGTTCCGGCCGTCGCGCGGCCCCGCTCATCGCGGGTGTGTGGTCGTGGCAGCGGTGTACCCCCGCTCACCCGCGGTCACGTCGAAGGTGAGCGCGCCCTCGCGGGCGTCCACAGTGACCTTCTGCCCGGGTGAGATCGCCGACTCCAGCAGCATCCGGGACAGGTGGTTGTCCACCTCCCGCTGGATCACCCGGCGCAGTGGGCGGGCGCCGAATTCCGGCTGGTAGCCGTGCTCGGCGAGCCAGTCGACGCCGGCGGCGGTGAAGTCCACCTGGATGTCCTGGGCGTGCAGCCGGCGGCGGGTCTCCTCCAGCAGCAGCCCGGTGATCTGACGCAGCTGCTCGGCCTCCAGCCGGCGGAAGATGATGACCTCGTCGATCCGGTTGAGGAACTCCGGGCGGAAGTTCTCCTGTAGGCGGCGCATCAGCCGCTCGCGCAGCTCGTCGCTCTCCTGCTCGCTGCCCGGCGCGCCGGTGCCGAACCCGACGCTGCGCTGAGCGCCGGTGATCAGCTCGGAGCCGAGGTTGCTCGTCATGATCAGTACGGTGTTCTTGAAGTTCACCGTGCGGCCCTGGCTGTCGGTCAGCCGCCCGTCGTCCAGCACCTGGAGCAGGATGTTGAACACGTCCGGATGGGCCTTCTCGATCTCGTCGAGCAGCACCACCGCGTACGGGCGGCGGCGCACCGCCTCGGTGAGCTGGCCGGCCTCCTCGTAGCCGACGTACCCGGGCGGGGCGCCCACCAGCCGGCTGACCGTGTGTCGCTCCTGGAACTCGCTCATGTCCACCCGGACCATCCGGTCCGCCTCGCCGAACAAGGCCTCGGCCAGGGCGCGGGCCAGCTCGGTCTTGCCGACGCCGGTCGGGCCGAGGAACAGGAAGCTGCCCATCGGCCGCTCCGGGTCGGCCAGCCCGGCACGGGAGCGGCGCACCGCCTCGGCGACCGCGGTGACCGCGTCGTCCTGACCGACCACCTTCTGGTGCAGCTGACCCTCCAGGCGCAGCAGCCGGTCCCGTTCCTCCTCGGTAAGCTGGCTGACCGGGATGCCGGTGGCCCGGGAGACCACCTCGGCGATCTCCTGCGGACCCACCTCCGGCACCTGCGAGGAGGCGCCCTCGTCGCCGCTCGCGCGGCGCACCTGCTCCTCCAGCTCGGCGATCCGGTCGCGCAACGTGGACGCCCGCTCGTACTGCTCGTCGGCGACGGCCTGTTCCTTGTCCCTGCGTACGTCGTCGAGCTGCTGCTCCAGCTCCCGCACGTCGGAGGCGGGGGTGCGGGTGCGCAGCCGGACCCGGGCGCCGGCCTGGTCGATCAGGTCGATGGCCTTGTCCGGCAGGAACCGGTCGGTGACGTACCGGTCGGACAGCTCGGCGGCGGCGACCAGCGCCTCGTCGGTGAACCGCACCTGGTGGTGGGCCTCGTACCGGTCGCGGAGCCCGCGCAGGATGGCGATGGTGTCGTCGACGCTCGGCTCGGGCACCAGCACCGGCTGGAAGCGCCGGGCCAGCGCGGCATCCTTCTCGATGCTCTTTCGGTATTCGTCCAGCGTCGTCGCGCCGATCACCCGCAGCTCGCCGCGGGCCAGCGCCGGCTTGAGCATGTTGGACGCGTCCATGCCGCCCTCGCTGCCGGCGCCACCGGCCCCGACCAGGGTGTGGATCTCGTCCATGAAGATGATCAGCTCGTCGCGGTGCGCCCGGATCTCGTCGATCACCTTCTTCAGCCGCTCCTCGAAGTCACCCCGGTATCGGGTGCCGGCGACCAGGCCGGCCAGGTCGAGCTGCACCACCCGCTTGCCGAGCAGGGTCTGCGGCACGTCCCCGTCGCAGATCCGCTCGGCCAGGCCCTCGACGATGGCGGTCTTACCGACGCCGGCCTCACCGATCAGGACCGGGTTGTTCTTGGTACGCCGGGACAGGATCTCCACGGCCTGCTCGATCTCGTCGGCGCGTCCGATCACCGGGTCAATCTGGTCGGCGCGGGCCAGGTCGGTGAGGTCCTGCCCGTACTGGTCCAGCGTGGGGGTGCCCCGGTCCGGCTTCGGCCCCGTCATCGGGCCGCGCTCGGCGTTGGCGGCCTGCAACGACTCCGGCTGGATCCGGCCGGCCGCCAGCATCCGCCCGGCCGGCGACTCCGGGTTGAGCGGCAGCGCCATCAGGATATGCTCGGGGCCGATGTAGTTCGCGCCCATCGCCCGGGACAGCTGGTGGGCGTCGAGCAGCGCCCGCTTGGCCGCCGGCGTCAGCGACAGGTTGGGTGGCACCTCGCCGCGGGGCGCGCCGTCGCCCCGCCCGCCGAGCGCGTTGAGCAGGGTGTCCGGGTCGGCGCCGGCCCGGCGTACCAGGTCACGCAGGGGTTCGCGTTGCAGCGCCGCCCAGAGCAGATGGTCGGTGTCCAGGTCGCTGCTCTGCCGTTGCGCGGCCCGCCGGGCCGCGTCGGCCAGCATCTCCCGCGCGTCGGCCGTCATCAGCCGGGTGATGTCGACCCGGTGCGCAGGTCGGCGTCCTCCCTCACCCCGGCCGAAGTACCGGGCCAGGAATTCGTCCCACGGGTCGGAGCCGAGGTCGCCGGGTCCCATCATGTCTGTCCTCCGCAGTTGGGTGCGGCACGGTCGCCAGGGGCTACCCGACGCGCGTGCCGACAAACGCCGCACGTGGCGGCGCACCGCCGTTGTGGGAGTGGCGTCGGGCGGGCGGCCGCCGGTGGTGGCAGGCTGACGGGATGGATGAGACCCCGCTGCTGATCGTGGACGGCGCCAACGTGGTGGGTTCGCGCCCGAACGGGTGGTGGCGGGACCGGGCCGGGGCCGCCGCCCGGCTGCGTGACTCGCTGGCGCCGGTGGCCTCTTCCGGCCTGCCGGACCGGCTGGCCGCCCCGGTGGAGGTGGTGCTGGTGGTCGAGGGGGCCGCGCGGGACGTGCCCGGCACCGACACGGTGCGGGTGGCCTCGGCGCCCGGCTCGGGTGACGACACCGTGGTCGACCTGGTCGAGGCTGCCCCGGGGCGCCGCCGGCTGGTGGTCACCGCCGACCGGGAGCTGCGCGACCGGGTCACCGCCCTAGGCGCCGAGGTGTACGGGCCACGCTGGCTACGCGACACGCCGGCGAACACCTGAGAGGCTCTCGCACTGGGACTCCCACAGAATGGACTCCCGGCGCATCCGGTCCGCAACGGGACGGGGGGGCAGGAACACCGACAGGGCGGATGTTCTCCCGCGGACGCCGATAGGCTCTAATGGAACTCTCCCCGCCCCCAGGAGGTTCCGCCGTGGCGAGCGTCGCCGAGCTGAAGGCTGCCATCGATGTCGCCCTCCAACAGATCGGTGACGGGCAGACAGCCGTGCAGGCGGCCGGCGAGAAGCTGGCCGAGGCACAGCAGACCCTGGCCGGCGCGCTGGAGGGCAGCGGGCACGAGACGGTGGAGGCGGCCCAGGCCTCGCTGACACAGGCCAGCCAGGAGCTGGAGGAGTGTCTCGCCGCGACACTGGTCGCGGTGGAGCAGGCGCAGCTCTACGTCGCCACGCTGTAGGCCGCCATGTCCATCATCGAGGACGTCGGTGGGCAGGTCCGTGCCGCCAGCGAGGAGTTCCCGGTGGCCCTGCTCGGGCAGGCGCTGGAGAAGTTCGGCCTGGCCGCGGAGCGGCTGCGCTGGGTACGACAGGAGTCGGCCAACCCGATGGGCGTGCCCGAGCTGTCCGCCGCCACCGAGCATGCCGAGACCGCCGGTTACGCGCTGCGGGTGGCGCAGGAGCAGCTGTCGGCGTACCTGGCCGCGATCGGGCTGGCCGCGGACGGCGCGCCGCCGCCACGCCCGCAACAACGCGAACCCCGGCACGACGCGCCGCCGCCCGGCGGGCCCGCCACCGTCGCGCCGGAGCCGGCCGAGCAGGTCCGGCTGCGCCGCTGGTGGTCGGTGCGGGTGGCGGAGCTGACCGGTGGAGGCGAGGGCGGCGCCGACGAGCCCGACGAACGGCTGGACGACTCCCAGGAGTTGCTGCGCCGGGTGGTACGCGGGGTGCGCGCCGGCGACCGGGACCGGCTGCGCACCGAGCTGCGCCGCGCCCCGGCCGACGTGGGCCTGGGGATGGCGGCGCTGGCGCCGCCGCTGCTGCGCGAGCTGGCCGGCGAGCTGCTGGGCCACCCGCCCCGCGCCGCCGACCTCGGCCGGTTGCGCGGGGAGCTGGACGGACGCGTCCGCGACCTGCTGCCCGGGCTGCCGCCGCCGGTGCTGGAGACGCTGCTGACCCGGGTCTGCCGGATGCCGCCGCCGCGCGGTTCCGGCGAGCCGCCGCACGCCGCCGACTCCGCGGTGACGGCCGGCGTGGCGACCGGGCTGCTGCTCGCCCGGCTCGGCTGGGACCTGCCCACCGCCGCCGGCCCGCAGGCCGCGGCCGCCGGGCAGCCGGTCGGCGCGGGGCAACGCCCCGGTGGTGCGGGCCCACAGCTCCGCGATGCCGGCCGGCAGCACGCCGCTGGGCCGCCGCGCGCGGGCGGCGGCCCGTGGCGGGACGCGCCGGCGCCGCAGCGACGCCGGAGCTCCGATGGCTGACCGGCGCGGCCAACTGGCCGCCCGGGTCCGGGGCACCCTCGCCGAGGCTCTGGGCGCCACCCGTACCCGGCTGTCCGCGGCACAGGCGGAGCTGACCGCCGCGCGGGACCGCCTGGCCCGGGTGCGCCGGGCGGCCGCCGCCGTACCGGATCGGGTCGGCGGCCAGCGGGACCACCGGCTGGCCGAGATCGACGCCCGGCACGCCGCCCGGATCGCCGAGCTGGCCCGCCACGCCGCTGACGCCGCCCGTCGGGAGGCGCCCGGCTGCGCCGGCGCCGACTGGCCGCAGTGGACACCGACGCCCACCCGCCGGGCCGAGTCGCCCGGTGCGCTGCGTGTCGGCACGGTCCGGATCGACGACGTCGACCCGGTGCCCGCGCTGGTACCACTGCTCGACGCCGGGCACGTGCACCTCTCCGGGGACGACCGCGCCGGCTGCGACGCGGTGGTGGCCGCGCTGCTGCTGCGGGCCGTCGGCCGCGCCGACCCGGGCGCGGTACGGCTGATCGGGTACGACCCCGAGCACCTCGGCGGCGGCCTGGCCGGGTTCGCCCCGCTGGGCACGGCGGGGCTGCTCACCTTCGTCGGCCCCGGCGGGCTGGGCCCCCTCCTGGACGGCCTCGTCGAGCAGATCCGCCGGATCAACGAGACCGTGCTGGCCGGCGAGTACGGCTCACTGCGGGAGCTGGCCACGGCGACCGGCCGCCGCCCGGAACCGTGGCGGGTGGCGGTGCTGCTCGGCGGCGACGAGCTGAACCGGCACGAGCGCGGGCAGCTCGACCGGGTGGTGCGGGCCGGCGCGGCGTGCGGTGTGCACCTGGTGGTCCGTGGCGTGCCGCTGCCGGAGGACCTGACGGTGACCCGGGTGGTCGCCGAGGCGTCCGGCGCCCGGATCGGCGGTCCGTCCGGCCTGCCGGTGCGGCTGGACCCGCCTCCACCGGCGGCGCTGGTCACCGAGACCTGCCGGGAGGCTGCCGCGCGGGTGAACGCCGGCCCGCCGCCGGCACCGTTCGCCGACCTGCTGCCTGCGCCGGAGCTGATGTGGCGGGAGGACTCCGCCGCCGGGCTGACCGCCCCCATCGGCGAGGGCCCGCAGGGCCGGCCGGTGCGGTTGACGCTGGGCGACTACCCGCCGCACGCGCTGATCGGCGGGCCGTCCGGCACCGGCAAGACCAACCTGATCTTCGCCTGGATCGGCGCGCTGGCGGCCCGCTACTCCCCCGCCGAGCTGGAGTTCTACCTGCTGGACTTCAAGGAGGGGGTGTCCTTCGCGCGGTTCGCGAAGGGCCGGCGCGACCCGAGCTGGCTGCCGCACATGCGGTTGGTCGGGATCAACGTGAACACCGACCGGGAGTTCGGGCTGGCGCTGCTGCGGTTCCTCGCCGAGGAGCTGCGCCGGCGGGCCGACGCGGCCAAGAAGCACGAGGTGACCAAGCTGGCCGAGCTGCGCGCGGTCGACCCGACGGGGCACTGGCCGCGGATCGTCGCGGTGGTCGACGAGTTCCAGATGCTGCTGGCCGGCCGGGACGTGGTCGCCCGGGAGGCGGCGGACCTGCTGGAGGACCTGGCCCGGCGCGGCCGGTCGCAGGGCATCCACCTGGTGCTCGCCTCGCAGGACGTGCGCGGCATCGAGGCGTTGTGGGGCCGCCCGGCGCTGGTCGCCCAGTTCGCCCTGCGCATCGCGCTGCCCAAGGCGTTACGGATCCTGGCCGAGCGCAACGACGCGGCGCAGTCGCTGCCCCGCTGGCACGCGGTGGTCAACGCCGAGTCGGGCATGGTGGAGGGCAACGAGATCGCCCGGATCCCGGCGGCCAGCGACTGGGACACGTGGAGCGGACTGCAGAACCGGCTGTGGCGGATGCGCCCGTCCGACGCGGCGCCGGCCCGGCTCTTCGACGGCGACGCGGTCCCCCGGCTGGCGGAGGCCCCCGACTTCCGGGCGCTCGCCGCTCCTGCCGACGGGACCGCGCCGCGCAGCCCGGTGGCCCTGCTCGGCGAGATCATCGACGTGCAGGCCCGCTCGGCGGCGCTGCGGCTGCCGCGCGCCCCCGGGCGCAACCTCGCGGTGCTGGGCACCCGGGTGGACGAAGCGTGCGCGGTGCTGGACGCTGCCGCCCGGTCGCTGGCCCGCCAACATCCGCCCGGCACGGCCCGGTTCTCCATCGCCTGTCTGGACCCCGACGCCGACCCGATGGCCCGCGCTCTCTACGACGACCTTGCCGACGACGCCGCCTGGTACGACGAGGAGACCGTCGGTGAGCTGATGGCCGAGACGGCCGATCGGCTGGCCGGCCCCGGCAGCCCGCACTACCTGCTGCTGTTCGCCGTGGACGCGGCGGCCGGGGCGTTGGCCGCGCGGGCAGGCAGCCGGACCGGCCTGGAGCAGCTGCGCCGGGTCCTGCACGACGGGCCGGAACGGCGGACCCACGTGCTGGCCTGGTGGCGGGGGGTGGCCCGGATGCGCGCCGACCTGGGCGGGCCGGCCGCGCGCACCGACCAGATCGGCGCCTGGGTGGCGCTGGACGCGCACGGCGGCGAGCTGGGCGCCTCGCTCTATCCGGGCACCGGCGGCCCGGACTGGTATCCCCGCCCGTGGCGGGGGCTCTTCTTCGACCGGGCGGTGCACCGCACCGGGCAAGTGATCATCCCCTATGGACCGTCACGATGAACCAACCGGTGGCCAGTGAGACGTACGCGGCCCAGCTGCGGCGACTGGCGGAGCTGACCGCCCGGGTGCGCGAACAGCGCGCCGAGGCGCACACGTGGTACGACCGGCAGTGCGCGGCGGCCGACCGGGCTGTCGCCGACGCCGCCGAGCAGGTGCGGCGCGCCGAGGAGGAGCTGGTCGCGGCGCGCGAGCAGCAGGAACGGGTGGACGCGGAGGTGGCGCACCTGTGGCAGCAGTTGCGGGAGCGGCTCGGCGCCGGCGCCCGTCGCCTCGGTGGCCCGCCCACCCCGGTCGACGGTGGCGCGACGGACCCGGTGCTGCTGCTCAGCCGGGCCCGTGACCTGCTCGACCGGGCCGGCCAGCCGGGTGAGCTGCCCGGCTCGGTCAACCCGCTGCTGGCGCTCTGCGGGGTGGCCGGCGCGGTGCTGGCGTACGCGCTGGGCGCCGGCGCGCGTGCGCTCGGCCTCGGGTACGGCGGCGACCTCGCGGTCGGGATGCCGGTGCTGGCGCTGGTGGTGACCCTCCTGGGGCCACTGGTCGGCCTGGTGCCGGCGCGAATGGCGGCGGACCGCCGGCACGCGGTGCTCGGGCCCCGGCCGATCACCGTGGTGCTCGGCGCCGGCCTGCTCACCACCGCGCTGCTGCTGGTGCTCGGCCGCTGACCCGACCAGGCCGGCCCGACCGGGCTGGTGCCCCCGGCGGTTCGCGTTCAGGCCGGGACCAGCACGGCCTCGCGCAGCAGGCGGCGGGCCAGGGTGACCCGGTCGGCGTCGTCGGGCAGCCCGGGCAGGTCGCCAACCCGGGTGACCGCGCCGCTGAGCAGGACGCGGACCGCCGGCTCGCAGTCGGCGGGCAGGGTGATGGTGCGGTCGAACAGCCGCAGCGCCACCGTGTCCGTCCCGTGCGGCCCGAGCTGCCAGCGTAGGCCCGGGCGCAGGGTGAGCAGGGAGTCGGCGTCCAGTGCGGCCAGCGCGCCGGCCTGCGCGAGCGGCCGGATCGGCGCCGGGCGGGCGGCCGGCCAGGCCCGCTGCCGTAGCCGCGCGGCGACGGCGCCCGGATCGACGCGCAGCAGCCAGTCCCGTAGCGCCTCCACCGTCTCGGTCAGCTCCGGTTCGATGGCGTCCGGGTCGGCGACGTCGGTGCCGAACGGCAGGCTCGCCCGCAGCCGCTGGTCCTCGGCTGCGAGGGTGAGCAGCTCCTCGACCAGGGCGTAACGGGTCAGCGCGCGGATGCCGATGGTCAGGTGCAGGGAGCTGGCCTCCTGCGCCTGCGCGCTGTGCAGCCAGCCGCGCGGCAGGTAGAGCGCGTCGCCGGGGGCGAGCACCACGTCCAGCGCGGCGGGGCCCTGCGCGGTGGCGCCGACCTCGTCGGCGCGGCCGCCCCAGGGCTGCTTCTCCAGTGGGTCGGGCAGCACCGGCGGGTGGATTCGCCAGTGCTTGCGACCGTCGACCTGGAGCACGAACACGTCGTGGGTGTCGTAGTGGGTGGCGAAGCCCTGGCTGCCCGCGGGGGTGAGGTAGGCGTTGATCTGCAACGGTTGGCTCAACGCGAGGCCCAGGTCGCGGGCGAAGTCGATCAGCGGCGGCCACATCCGGTGCAGGCCCTGCAGCACCAGGGTGGCGCCGGAGGCGTACTGCTCCAGGACACGCTCGTCGAGCACCTGGTCGCCGATCTCCGCGCCGGCGCCGCCACCGCCGGTCCAGCGCGCCGCCGGGACGAGCTGCCCGTCCCTGGCGACGCGCAGGAAGGGGGTACGCAGACCGCGCCGGCTGAGCAGCTCGTCGGCGTCGGCGGGGCTGAACAGGTCGGTGAAGCCGGCCGGGTCGGGCAGCTCGGCGGCGCGGGACAGCAGCGGGGTGTGGCCCCAGTGCGCGGCGGCGAACTTGGCCGGTTCGACCGAGACGCAGCGGGCCAGCGCGGCGGCGGAGCGCACGGACGGAACCGCCGGGCGACCGTGGCCGCCCGGCGGGTCGAGACGTGTCATGACGCTGCCGTCACCGCGCGCCGCCGTCGGCGCCACCGTCCTGCTGGCCGGGGGTCGCACCGCCGTCGGCCGGGCCCTCCGCGCCACCATCCGCGCCACCGTCCTGGCGACCCGGGGTCGCACCGCCGTCGGCCGGGCCCTCCGCGCCACCATCCGCGCCACCGTCCTGGCGACCCGGAGTGGCACCGCCGTCGGCCGGGCCCTCCGCGCCACCATCCGCGCCACCGTCCTGGCGACCCGGGGTCGCACCGCCGTCGGCCGGGCCCTCCAGGCCGCCGCCGCCCGTGGTCTGCATGTCGTCATCGTTGAGTGCCATCGGTACTCCCTCGGGTGTGCCGCCCCGCCGTACGCCGGGGTTCGTCGTGCTGCGGGTGGTACCCCACGCGCGATCTTCTCTAACCCACACCGTAGACGCCGAACCGGGGCGACACGGGCGGTTCACCGGGCGGCGCGGATCGGTGCCAGGATGCAGGGGTGATCCTGGTGGGCACGTCCGGCTGGCAGTACCGGGACTGGCGCGGCCGCTTCTATCCGGAGGGGCTGCCGCAGCGGCTCTGGTTGGAGCACTTCTCGGCCGGGTTCGCCACCGTCGAGGTCAACAACGCCTTCTACCGGCTGCCCGAGCGGGACACCTTCGCCGCTTGGCGGGCCCGGACACCGGACGACTTCTGCGTGGCGGTGAAGATGAGCCGCTACCTGACCCACATCAAGCGACTACGTGACCCGGCCGAGCCGGTGGCCCGGTTCCTCGGCCGGGCGACCGCGCTCGGTGACCGGCTCGGCCCGGTGCTGCTGCAACTGCCACCGAACCTGCCGGCGAACGTCGACGCGCTCGACGCGACGCTGCGGCTGTTTCCGGCCGACGTGCGGGTGGCGGTGGAACCACGCACCGCCGACGGACGCGGTAGCCGCCCCGCACGGCTGAACCCGCCCGACGGTCGTCGGGCGGGCTCACGGCGTCACGGCAGCATCCGGGCCAGGTCCTTGGGCATGGTGTCCTTGACGTCCTGCCATTCGCCCTGGGTGACGTGCCGGCGCAGGGTGTCGAGCACCACCTGCGTCACCCGCTCCGGACCGCCCTCGACGTCGTACGGGAATCCTTGGCGCACCTCGTAGAGGAAGTCGTCCCGGTTGAGCTTGATCGGGACGTCCGAGGGGTTCCAGCCGTCGAAGTAGATCCCCCGGACCAGGATCGGCAGCTGCTGGGCGAACTCCACGCTCTCGTTCACCGGCAGCCGGTCCCGCAGCAGGTGCAGCACCGTGCGCAACGCCGCGTACGACTGGTTGCGGCGGTCCTTCGGCCAGCCGTAGGCGTTCTCGATGTCCTTGAGGATGAGGTTCGTCTTGTCCAGCGAGGACTCGAACGCCGAGATCATCGTGTCAGCCATCGGTCGACCCCCGTTCCGCGGTGTCCCACCGCTGGTCGTCCCTGCGCCGTGGCGGCCCCGCCGGGCCGCGTCGGGCCCGTATCGGACTGCCCTGCGGCGCGCGCCGGGCGTTGTCGGCCGTACCGACCACGTGCAGGACGGCACCACGCCGTCTATCCGCCACCAGTCGAACCGTCATCCCCGTCACCTCCGTGTCGTCTCCGGCGCCGGCCGCCGTCACGACCGCACGCACCTGCCAGCCTGCCCGTCCGGTGGGTGACCCGGCCCCACCCGGAACGGGTGAGCCGGACGACGCCGGTCAGTCCGTGCCGAGCAGCCCGGCGAGGGTCTTCGCGTTCGTCTGCGCGTAGTCGCGGTAGCAGTTGTTCATGAGCACGTGCGTCTGCCCGGCCTCGTCGGCCAGCTCGCGCAGCTTCGGCGCCCAGTCGGCCAGCTCCCGTTTGGAGTAGTGGTAGCCGAACTTCTCGTGGATGTCCTTGCTGGTCCACTTGTCGCTGTGGCCGTGGAAGCGCATCACGGCGAGGTCCGCGGTCGCGGCCAGCACCGGGGGCAACGACGAGCGATGGCCCTGCGGCATGTCCACACAGACGTACGGCAGCCGGTGCTCCCGCAGGAAGGCGAGCGTCTCGTCGGCGTTGGCGCCGTCGAACCAGGAGGCGTGGCGGAACTCGTAGACCGGCCGCAGCGGCGCGCAGCGCTTCGCCACCTCTAGCAGGTACTGCTTGTTGTCCCGCTTGATGGTGAACCAGGGCGGGAACTGGAACAGCAGCGCTCCCAGCTTGCCCGCCTCGACCAGCGGGTCCAACGCGGACAGGAAGCGCGTCCACACCTCCTCGTACGCCTGCGCGGGCAGGTCGTCGGGGTAGATGTTCTTTTTGTCGGTCTCCGGGCGCAGGTCCTTGTAGAGCGCGCTGACCCGGGTGGGATGACCGGTCAGCAGGCTGAACGCCTTGATGTTGAACGTGAAGCCGGCCGGGGTGCGCTCGGCCCAGAGCCATGCGGTCGCCTCGGCGGGCGGCGAGTAGTAGGTGGCGTCCACCTCGACCAGCGGAAACTGCCGGGCGTAGTACGCCAGCCGCTTCTCCGGCGTGTCCGCGGTCTGCGGATACCAGCCCGAGTCCAGCAGCGTGCGGTCGGTCCAGGACGCGGTTCCCACGAGGATGTCACCCATGGGTGGAGTCCATCGCGTCGTGGACCGACCGGCAACCGCTGGCGTCGCTCAGGCCGCCCGCCGCTCGCGGGTCTGCTTGCAGGCCACGCAGGTGGTGGCGGACGGGAAGATCTCCAGCCGCTCCACGGGGATCGCCGCCGAGCAGCCTTCACACCAGCCGTAGGTGCCCTCCGCGAGCCGGGCGAGGGCGTGCTCGTACTGGGCGCGGCGGTCGAGGATGGTGCGCAACAGGGACTGCGCGGTGTCGCGCTCGGCCGTCTTGGTGCCGCTGTCGGCCTGGTCGTCACCCGCGGTGTCACCGACCTCCACCAGCCGCAGCACCTGGCTCTGCAGCACGGCCTGCTCGTACTCCGCGGACAGCTCGTCGTAGCGCGCCTGGAGGGAGAGCCGGATCTCATCGATCTCCGCCTGGGAACGGCCCGTACCGACCGTGTCGTGGACGAGCATCGCTGCCTGCCTTTCCTGGGCCTGGTCTAGGTGAACCGGGATGCCGGCGGCACCTGGCCCCGGTCACGGTCGCATCTGGTGCGCGGGCGGTCACCCGCGCTCTGTGAGCCGGGCGAGTACCCGCCCGGGCAGTCGAGCAAACCGGCGAATTTGACCGAGACTCCGGGCCGGCGGCGGCAACGTCCGCGAGCGTTATACCTCTGAGGTATATCTATGACTCTGAGGTATAACGCTCGTGAGCGTGTTGGGCTGGCACGAGGTTGGGCCGAGGAAGCAAGGGCGCGTGGCAGCCGGACAGCGATGAGGTGCCGCGGCCGCCGGTTGTCAGGCGTCGGCGCCGGGCTCCACGAGTGCCGGGCGGCGGGGGTCGTCGGCCCGCACCACCACATCGGCGAAGCTGGCCGGGACGACCTCCTCGGCGTACCGGTCGAAGGCCGGCAGGGTCCAGTCCTGGGCCGGTTCGGTACGTCGGCGCAGCGCCGCGGCGGACAGCTCCAGGTGGATGGTGATGTCGAAGGGCAGGCCGCCGCCGAGCAGCAGCGCGCCGCTGACGAGGACCACGCCGCCCGGCGGCAGGTCGACGTAGCGGGCGCGGCTGGCCCGGTCGGCGACGGCGTCCCAGAGCGAGGGGAGCAGCCGCCCGGTGCCGCTGGGGCCGGCCGGGTCGAGGACCTCCCGGCGCAATCCGGCCTCGTCCACCCAGCCCTCGTAGTAGGCGTCCGGGTTGGTCCGGCCGAGTTCGAAGCGCAGCGACGCGGGACGGAGGAAGTCGGTGGCGCGTACGTGCAGCACCGGACGGCCCCGGGCGCGCAACGGTTCGACCAGCGCGGCGGCCAGCTCGTCCGGGCCGGCGGCGGGGGCGCCGTCCACCGCCACGCGCAGGCGCGCGGGCCCGGCGGCGGCGGTCGCGGCGTGGGTCGCGGCGTCGGTCAGCCGGCCGGTCAGCTCGGTGACGAGCAGGTCGGGCGAGATGGGGCGGATGCGCACCCTGACCATCCTGCCCCGGGCCGGGCGGGACGCCGGCGCCGGTCAGCCGGTCAGCCGGTGCGGTCGATGGTGACCCGGGCGTCGTCGGCCAGCCGGTAGCCCACGCCGTAGACGGTGGTGACCAGCGGGACGTCGACGCCGACCTTGCCGCGCAGCCGACGCACGTGCACGTCGACGGTGCGGACGCCGGCGTGCTCGTAGCCCCAGACGGCGTTGAGCAGTTGCAGTCGGGTGAAGACCCGGCGGGGATGCCCCACCAGGTGCAGCAGCAGGTCGAACTCCAGCCGAGTCAGCGGCAGCGGCTCGTCGTCGCGCAGCACCGACCGGGACGAGGCGAGGATGTGCAGGGCGGGAATGGTCGGGCTCAGTGCTCGGGCCGGCGACCGGTTGGCCGGCACCGCGTCGGCGCGGCGTTCGACCGGGACCGAGCTGGTGATCACAGCCTCGCCGCGTTCCAGCAGCTCGCGGGCCGCCTCCAGCAGCCGGCGTGCGGGCGGTGTCAGCGACTCCTCGCAGGCCAGCGGGATGGACAGCGTCACGGTGAGCACGGGCGCGGCGGTGTTCGCCGGGCGGCGCTGGCCGCCCGGCGGTCGACCGGGCACCGCGGGTTGGGACGTATGCCATCCGGCGCGCGACGAGGCGGGGCTGACCGACATGGTCCTCCTTGGCTGGTCCGGGTATCTCCCCACGGCCCGGGACGCCGCTTCATCGATGCTTCCCGGCGCCCGGGCGAGGGTCAAGAGGCGGCTGCGTTGCATGAATGTGACAATTGACGAACACATCGGAGCCACGTGCTCGCTCTGCGTACGAGGCTAGATGATTACAGCAGAGCCGCCCGGATGACCCGATACGGGGGTCCCCGTCCGGTTCACCGCCGCCCGTTCCGCCGCCCGCGGATTTGAAAGTCGAGGGATGTTCAGCGGTTGCGGTCCACGCTGATCCACAACTCGTCGGCCAGCCGGTAACCCACTCCGTAGACGGTGGTGACGACCGGCACCCCGGTCAGCTTGGCGCGCAGCCGGCGGACGTGCACGTCCACCGTCCGGGCAACCGCGTGTTCGTAACCCCAGACGTTGGCCAGCAGCTGGAGGCGGGTGAAGACCCGGCGCGGCCGCTCTGCCAGGAACAGCAGCAGCTCGTACTCGATGCGGGTCAGCGGGACGACCCGGTCGCCACGGCGGACCATCCGCGAGCCGGCCAGGATGCGCACCTGGTCCCCGTCGGCGGCAGACGGCTCCGCGCTGTCGGTGGGGGCCGGTCGCGACGTCGGCGGGACATCGGCGACGGTGCGCAGCCGGCCCTCCCCCGCCTCGGCCAACTCGCCGAGCAGCTGCACCAGCCGGGTCAGCCGGGGGCTCAGCGGCCCCGGGGCGAGGTCGAGGGTGATGGTCAGGGTCGGGCCGGTGCGCGGGCGGGCCGGCGTGGCCCGGTCGGGACGGCGCGCCGGGTGAGGGCGCGCGGGGATGGCGACGACGGACATGGTGCCTCCTGAGATGGCGGTACGCCCGCCACGCCCGGTGCGGCGTGGCGGTCAGCGGCGTGCCGGGCCGGCGGTGACCGGGGACGCGAGGGGGGACGCGCGGTGCAGCGGCGTCGGGCCGAGAGCGGGCAGGCCGGCGATGCGCCAGGCGGCGAAGCCGCCGGCCACGTCGGTGGCCCGGTGCAGGCCGATGTCCTGCAGGGCGGCCGCGGCGAGCGACGAGGTGTAGCCCTCCTGGCAGAGGATCACCACCGGCACGTCGTAGTCGACCGCCTGTGGCAGGCGGGCCGGACAGCGCGGGTCGAAGCGCCACTCCAGCACGTTGCGCTCGACCGCGAGCGACCCCGGCACGACGCCGTGTGCGGCCCGCTGAGCGGTCGGGCGGATGTCGACCAGCAGCGCGCCGGCTCGGTAGGCCAGGTGCGCCCGCTCCGGGTCCAGCCGGTCGAGCCGGGCGCGCGCGGCGGCCAGGATCTCGTCGACGCCCCGGGAGCCCGGCGGCGGCACGGGGGCCGGGCAGCGCTCGGCGGTTACCTGCATTCTCGGTTCCTTCCGGTAATGGGGGTGGATGGTGGCCGTCCGGTCACCAGGACCGGCCGGCCTCGGCGACCTCGGCGACCCGCAGCCGCCCGTCGAGGAGGTGGTAACGGGTCATCCGGCGCGGCGCCGGCCGGTAGACGTGCACGCTGACCGCCGGCGTCGTGCCCCGGTTGGTCACCGTGTGGACGTGGCGGGGGCCGAAGCGGCGACCGGCGCCGGCGGGCAGCACGCGTGGGCGCAGCCGACCGCCGGCGACGATCTCCTCGGTGAGCGCCCCGGCGACCACCCGGAACGCTCCGGCGGAGCCGCCGTGGTCGTGCAGGTCGGTGCCCTGCCCGGGCAGCCAGCTCAGCGCCCACACCTCGTGCTGGGCGTCGGCGGCCAGCCGGGCGTACCAGCGCTCGTCGGGGTCGAACCGCAGCGTCACCGGCCAGTCGGACGGATCGGCCCAACGGGCTGCGAGGGCGAGCAGGTCGGGCTCCGGGCGGCGGTGGGTCATGACGGTCCTCGCGGGTCGGTCGGCGGGTGCCCCCGTACTCTAGCCGGTAAACCCTATAGGTTTAGTAGGTAATTCCAGCAGGCGGGACGCCGGTCACGAGGGCGCCGACTCAGCGCAGGACCGGCGGGTCCACCCGGTAGCCGGGCAGCGACGGCCACCGCACGGTCAGCACCACCGAGGCGTACTCGGCGTACCAGGAGTGGTCCACCCCCCGGGCCCACACCACGTAGTCGCCCGACGCCGCCAGCCGCACCGTCCGATCCGGAAGCTCCACCCGGAACCGTCCCTCGATCAGCACGAGCAGCGTCGTCCGCCGTTCCCCGGTCGCCCACCGCGAGCGGGCCTCCCCGGGCGGGTGCACACCCCACTTCACCTCGACGTCGGCGCTGTGCCGGACCTCCCCCGGCGGCGCGAAGTGCCCGAGCAGCCATCCCGCGTTGCCGGCGCCGTCGACACCGGCGTTGCCCACGTACACCGTCTCACCCATCGGACCCTCCCCCAGCACGCCGGCCGAGCAACCTATCAGGGCCCACGCGACTAACCTGGACCGGTGACCGAGGACCTCGACGCCGAGACGCTGGCGTTCGCGCACCGGATGTTCGACCTGGCCCGCTCGGGCTCAGCCGAGGAGCTGACCGCCCAGGTCGACGCCGGCCTGCCGGTGAACCTGACGAACGACAAGGGCGACACGCTGCTGATCCTGGCCGCGTACCACGCGCACCCGGACACCGTCGCCGCCCTGCTGGCTCGCGGCGCCGACCACTCCAGGATCAACGACCGGGGCCAGACGGCACTGGCCGCCGCGGTCTTCCGCAGCAGCACCGACGCGGTTCGCGCGCTGCTCGCCGCCGGCGCCGACCCCGCGCACGGCAACCCGTCCGCGGCGGAGACCGCGCAGTTCTTCGACCTGCCGGAGATGACGGAGCTGCTGCGGGCCGGCTGACACCGGCCCCGCCAGCCCGGTATACAGGGTCGGTGGAAGATCCCCTGCCCGAGCAGATGCGCGCCGCCGGCTCCGCGCTGCTGGCCGCGCTCGACGCGACGGCCCGTGACCGCGCCGTGCACCCGTTCGACGACGAGACGGCCCGACGCTGGCTGGAGTACCGGCCCCGGCCCCGCCCCGGCGCCTGCCTGGCGGAGCTGGACATCGCCGGGCGCAAGGCCGCGCACCGGCTGCTGGCCACCGCGCTCAGCCCCTCGGCGTACGCGCAGGCCATGGCGATCGTCGCGCTGGAGGAGGTGCTGGACCGGGCCGAGGGCTGGCAGCGGGGGCGGCACAGCGGCGACTACTGGATCGCGGTGTTCGGCGATCCGGAACACGACGACCGCTGGGCGTGGCGGCTGGAGGGCCACCACCTGTCGGTGAGCATGACCGTGGTGGACGACCAGGTCTCCCCCGCCCCGGTCTTCTTCGGCGCCAACCCGGCGGCGGTCCGGTACGCCGGCCGGCCGGTCTCGCGGCCACTCGGCCCCGAGGAGGACCTGGCCCGCGCGCTGCTCGACGCGATCGGCCCGGCCGAGCGGGCCGCAGCGATCATCGCCGACGAGGCCCCGGCGGACATCATCAGCGCCACCCGCGGGCGTGTCGACACCCCGTTGGAGCCGCTCGGCGTGCCGGCGAGCCGACTGGGGCCCACCGGCCGGGCGCTGCTCGACCAGGTGGTCGCGCTGTACCTGGACCGGCTGTCACCGGAGCTGGCGATCCGGGAGGCACGCCGGCTCGACGGCGGCCAGCTGCACTTCGCCTGGGCCGGCCCGACCCGCCCCGGGCAGCGGCACTACTACCGGGTGCAGGGCGACGACCTGCTGATCGAGTACGACAACACCACCGAGAACGGCAACCACGCGCACACCGTGCTCCGCCGCCCGGCGAGCGACTTCGGCGCCGACGTCCTGGCCGCCCACCACCAGACCGACCCCCACTGACCGGCTCTGACCGGTGGTGGGTCAGGGGTGGGTGGCTTCGATGAGGAAGCGGTGGGCGTGGGCCACGAACGGGCCCTCGGTGGTGATCCGGTGGTGCAGGGCTCGCAGCTGTGGCCGGTAGCGGTCCACAGTGAAGTCGGGCACCGTCCAGATCACCTTGCGCAGGAACCAGACCACCGCGCCGATGTCGTGGAAGACCGCCCGCAGTGTGGCCCGGCGCAGGTCCACCACGGTCAGGCCGGCGGCCCGGGCGGCGGCGACAGCCTGCTCGGGGTGCCGCTGGGTCGGCGGCGGCAGCGGGCCGAGCATCGCCTCGCTCACCTCCCGCATGGTGCCCGGCCCGATCTGCTGGGACAGGAACGTGCCGCCCGGACGCAGCACCCGGGCCGTCTCGGCCCAGTCGGTGCGGACCGGGTGCCGGCTGACCACCAGGTCGAAGGAGGCGTCGCGGAACGGCAGCGGCGCGGCCGGGGTCACCGCCACCACCGTCGCGCCGACCCGGCGCAGGGTGCGCCGGGCGACCTCGACGTTGGGCGGCCAGCCCTCGGTGGCCGTCAGCAGCCGTGGTGGCCGGGGGACCTCGGCGAGCACCTCGCCACCGCCGGTGTCCACGTCTAGCGCCGCGTCGGCGTGCGCCATCCGGTCGGCGACCAACCGGGCGTACCCCCAGGGTGGGCGTTCCTCGGTGGCCCGACCGGCCAGCCAGTCGAAGCCCCAGCCGTCGACCGGCTCGGCGGCCGCTTCCGCGATCAGGTCCTCGACGTCGCGCTCAGTTTCCACGCCGGCCAGCCTCGCCGGCCGCCCCCACCGCTGGCAACGCATTTGCCGCCGCGCCGTCCGCTCGCCGCCCGCTCGCCTGGCCGGCCGCGCAACGCGGTGATCCACTCCGTATCGCCGACAGCGGGGCATCCCTCGGGCCGGGACACCGCGACATCGCCGACACCGAGTCGATCATGCCGAGCGCCGTGCGTGCGCGGGTCGCGTCAGGGGCGAGGGCGGACGACCTCGGCGGTGGAGCCGGCCACGCCGCCGAGCGCGTCGAACGTGCCCGCCTCGGTACGGCGCGGCCCGTCGAACTGGCGCATCAGCCGGGCGCCCAGGTGCACGCCGACCCCGCCGACGGCCAGCGCGACCAGCTCGGTGAACAGGATCGCGGCTGACGCGCCACGCTGCGGGGAGTGCGCCCGGATCAGGCAGGTGAGCAGGAACATGCCCGCCATCGTCGCGTTCACCAGGTTGAAGGCGACGGCGGTGCGGCGGGTGCGGTCACCCGGCACGTCCCACAGGTCGACCATTCCGGCGATCGCGGTCATCGCGGCGGCGAACAGGGCGGCGACGCCGGTCCAGTAGCCGACCTCGCCCAGGAAGGCCGGCCCACCGATGACGTCGGTGAGATCGAAGACGGTGGCGCTGACGAAGAGCCCGAGCGGGAACGTCACCAGCATCGGTTGGATGGGGTGCCCCTGCACCCGCAGCCGGCTCTGCATCGGTCCTCCCCCGGGTCGGCGCAGCTCACCAGTACCAGAGTGCTACCCGAGCCTTACAACGGCGAAACAACGCCATCGGACTCGCCACCGACCGGGAGAACGGGCGCCCCGGCCGCGCCCTCGACGCCGGACTGCCGGAAGCAGGCAGGGCGCGGGCCGGCTGGGTCAGGTGTCGCGTTGCCGGGAGACCGTCCGGACCAGGCGCTCAGCGACCTCGCGCAGCGGGATGGCCAACGAGGACGCGGCGGTACGCAACACCTCCAGCGCCTCGGCCGGCGGGCACCCGCGCTGCGTCATGATCACGCCGACGGCCTGCCCCACCACCCCCTCGTGCAGCAGCGCGGCGTCCCGCTCACCGGCGAGGGCGAGCTGGCGGCCCCGGTCCCGGACGGCGGCCAGCAGCAGGCCGGCGTGCTCGGCGAGCAGCATCGCGGTCAACTGGTGCTGCGGGGTGAGCAGGTCCGGCGCGGCGGCGTACAGGTTGATCGCCCCGATCACCTGGTCGTCGATGTCGACCGGCGCGGAGATCACGCCGCGGACCCCGAGGTCGCGGGCGCGCGCCGTCCAGGCCGGCCACCGTGGCTCCCCGGCCAGGTCGACGGCGAGGATCATCTCCCGGCGCCGGATCGCGCTCATCGCCGGCGAGTCGGGCCCGTTCCGCAGGTCGTCCAGGCCGGCGAGCCGCTCGTCGGAGGCGGCCACCCCGGCGGGCTCGCCCGCGCGCAGGGCCGTGAACCCGCACCAGCGCACGCCGGCGACCGCGTCCCGGGTGACCCGGACCAGCGCCAGCAGCGCCTCATCGAAATCGGTCAGCGTGATCAGGCCGGCGGTGAGCTCGCGCAGCAGCACGGCGGTCTCCAGCACACCGAGGCTCTGCAGCACCGGCTCCCGCGTGTCCAGGTTCACCGGTCCACAGCCCCCGTACGCCCCCGCGCACACCCAGCGAGCCTCGTCACCTGTGTCATCGTCTGCTCTCTCCCGGACTGGACCGACCAGCCCTACTACCCTCGCAAACCCGGGTCGAAACGGCGTAAATCGGGGTCCCTGTTGCGCGTACGCGCAACAGGGACCCCGAAAGCCGCTGAGCCGTCGCGTCAGCGCGGAGCGCCGCTGAGCCGCCGCCCGATCGCCGCGATCAGCCGGTCCAGCTCGGAGCCGAACGGGTTGTCGTGCACCAGGTACGTCCAGGTGGCGGTCGGCCGGACCAGCGCGCCGTCGTCCGGGTCCCAGTCCTCGTCAAATTCGGTCTCGGCGAACGTGGCGAGGGTGCGGGCCTCGATCTCCGGCACCAGGTTGTTGAACGCCGGCACCGCGGAGCGGTGGAACTCGTCCAGCGGGTCGAGCCGGCCCAGCGCGCGCAGGTGCACGCCCTCGCGGACCTCGGACAGCTCGGCCAGGTGCTCCGCCCAGAGCCGGTCCAGGTGGTAGAGCGCGATCGACCGGGCCGCCCGGGCGAGCACGTCCTCGTCCATCTCGCCGGCCTTCTCGGGCATCTTGTCGAGCAGCATCAGCGCGGCCACGTCGCTGGTCAGCAGCCGCTCCCGACGCAGGGCGAGGGCCTTGCGCTGCTGCTCGATCACCACGCTGTAGCGCCACGTGTTGCGGTGGATCTCGTGGTTGACGCCCTCGGCGACCCGCTGGGCGTGCTCCACCGCGTAGTCCACCTGGTCGTCGGTGACCAGGCCGTCCGCATTCATCCGCGGCGACGCCGGCACGGCGTCGGCGGCGTGCCGGACGACCAGGTCGTCCTCCAGGCTGACGAAGAAGACCGAGCCACCCGGGTCGCCCTGCCGGCCGGCCCGGCCACGCAGCTGGTCGTCCACCCGACGGCTGTCGTGCCGGCCGCTGCCGATCAGGTATAGACCGCCCAGCTCGGACACCCGCTCCTGGTCAACCTGGTCGCTGCCGCCGAGCCGGATGTCCACGCCACGGCCGGCCATCTGGGTGGAGACCGTCACCGCGCCGTACGCGCCAGCCTCGGCGATGATCGCCGCTTCCTCGTCGTCGTTCTTGGCGTTCAGCACCACGCAGGGCACCCCGGCCGCGTTCAGCCCGGCGGCCAGCCCCTCGGACTCCTTGACGTCCAGCGTGCCGACCAGCACCGGCCGCCCCGCCTCGTGGCAGCGGCGGATCTCGTCGATCAGCGCCTCGTCCTTCTCCGCCCGGGTGGCGTAGATGCGGTCCGGCTCGTCCTCGCGCACGCACGGGGTGTTCGGCGGGATCACCGCCACCTCGAGGCCGAAGAACTCCCGCAGCTGGTCGCCGACCAGCACCGCGGTGGCGGTCATCCCGCAGACCTTCGGGTAGAGCGCGATGTACGCCTGCATGGCGATGGTGCCCAGCACCTCACCCTCGGCGGTGGCGTCCAAGCCCTCCTTGGCCTCGACCGCCGCCTGGAGCCCGTCCGGCCAGCGGCGGCGCTGGGCCACCCGGCCGCGCATCTCGTCGATCAGCTCGACCGAGCCGTCCCGGACGATGTAGTCCACGTCGCGGTGCAGCAGGGCGTGCGCGTGCAGCGCCACGTTGACCGCGGAGAGCTGTGCGACGTGCTCCTCGTCGTACAGGTCGATGCCGAGCTTGGCCTCGACGGCGGCCAGGCCGGCGGCGGTGAACGCCACGCTGCGCCCGTCCTCGGGGATCGTGTAGTGCTTGCCCCTGCGCAGCCCGCGCACCAGCGCGGCGGCGGCGTGCACCGGGTCCTGCTCGCCCGGCACCGAGCCGGCGAGGACCATCGGCACCCGGGCCTCGTCGATCATGATCGAGTCGGCCTCGTCCACGATCGCGGTGGCCAGCGGCGGCTGCACCCGGTCGGCCACGTCGGTGACCAGCTGGTCGCGCAGGTAGTCGAAGCCCGCCTCGCTGACCGAGACGTAGGTGACGTCACAGGCGTACGCGTCGCGCCGCTCCTGAGGGGTGGAGGCCTCGTTGACCCAGCCGACGCTCAGGCCGAGCAGGGTGTAGACCGGCTCCATCCACTGGGCGTCGCGGCGGGCCAGGTAGTCGTTGACGGTGAGCACGTGCACCGGCCCGTTTCCGAGCCGGACGTGCCCGTACGCGGCGATCGCGGCGGTCAGGGTCTTGCCCTCACCGGTGGCCATCTCGGCGACCTTGCCGGACAGCAGCGACATCGCGCCGAGCAGCTGCACGTCGTACGGCCGCTGGTCGAGGCCGCGGCGGGCGGCCTCCCGACCGACCGCGCAGATCTCCTCGTAGTCGGTCGCCGCGCCGGCGGCCTCGGTCAACTCGGCGTCGTCCAGCGCGGCGAGGTCATCCTCGCGCGCCTCGATCGCCGGCAGCAGTTTCTCCAGCGGAGCAAGATCCACCGTCGAGCCCGGGCGCTGGAGGAACCGCCGGAACTTGCTCTTGAACCGTTGCGACACACCCATGAGCGGCAACGGTACGCGATTCGAACCGGCTTTTGCCGCCCGGCCGCCCAGCCACCGGCCGCATGTCGACGCCGACGCCGCCGGGTCAGCCGACCAGCAGCTGATGGGTGGCCAGCTCCCGGTAGAGCGGGTCGGTGGCGGTCAGCTCGGCGTGGGTGCCCACGGCCACCACCCGACCGCCGTCGAGGACGACGATCTGGTCGGCGTCGACCACGGTGGCGAGCCGGTGCGCCACGATCAACAGTGTCCGGCGGACGGCCACCGCGTCGATGGCGCGGCGCAGCGCGACCTCGTTGCGCGCGTCGAGGTTGCTGGTCGGCTCGTCGAGCAGCAGCACCGGCGGGCCGGCCAGCAGCGCCCGGGCGATGGCCAGCCGCTGCCGCTCACCCCCGGAGAGCAGCACGCCACCCTCGCCCACCTGAACCTCCAGGCCCTGCGGGGACCGCTGCGCCAGATGAGCCAGGTTGACCTTGTCGAGGACCTCGTGCAGTCGGTCGTCGGTGGCGTCCGGGGTGGTGATCAGCAGATTCTCCCGCAGCGTTCCGGCCAGCACCGGGGCCTCCTGCTCGACGTATCCGAGCTGGGCCCGCAGCACGTCGCGGGGCAGCTCCCGTACGTCCCTGCCGTCCAGCCGGACGGCACCGGCGCTCACCTCGTAGAAGCGTTCGACCAGGGCCAGCAGGGTCGACTTTCCGGCGCCGGACGGGCCCACCAGGGCGGTGCGGGTGCCGGCCGGCACCGCGAAGCTCACCTCGTGCAGCACCGCTTCGCCGCCCGGGTAGCCGAACCCCACCCGGTCGAACTCGATCATCGGGGCGGGGCGGCGCGGGGTCGCCGTCACCCCGGTTCCCACCGGCCGGTCCGCCCCGCCCTCCGCCGGCACCGCCAGGATCTCCTCGATCCGCTGCAACGCGCCCAGGCCGGTCTGCAACTGGGTGTACGCGCGCAACACCTGGGCCAGAGGCAGGGCCAGGAAGAACAGGTACATGACGAAGGCGACGAGGTCGCCGACGGTGATCGCGCCGGCGGCCACCCGGGCCCCGCCGATGCCGAGCACCAGCAGGAAGGCGCCCTGCACGGTGACCGAGCCGATCGGACCGACCACCGCCTGCACCCGGGCCACCCGCAGCCCCGCCGCGTACGCCGACCGGGCGCTGCCGGTGACGATCTCCGCCTCGCGGCCCTCGGCCCGGCTCGCCCGGATGGTCCGGGCCGCCGAGATGGCCCGCTCCACCGCCGAGGTCATCTCGCCGATCCGTTCCTGGGCGGCACGGGCCAGCGCCCGGACCCGCCGGGCGAAGGTGGCCGCGAAGCCCAGCCCCAGCCCCACACCGAGCAGGGTGACACCGAACAGCAGCGGGTCGAGCAGCACCATCGCCGTGCCCGCGCCGAGCACCATCACCGCCCCGGTGACCGTCTCGAACAACCCGGAGGTGACCACCGCGCGCAGCAGGGTGGTGTCCGAACCCACCCGGGAGAGCAGGTCGCCGGTGCGCCGGCTGTCGTACTCGGCGATGGGCAGCCGCAGCAGGTGCCCGGCCAGCCGCCGCCGGGTGCCCAGCACCAGCCCCTCGGCGGTGCGCTGCAGCAGGTAGTCGCGCAGCCCGCCGACCGCCGCGCCGAGCACCACCAGCACCACCAGCACCGCCACCAGGTCGGTCACCGCGCCGCCGGCGCTCACCCGGTCGAGCACCGACCGGGTGAGCAGCGGCTGGGCGAGCGATGCCGCCGCACCGGCCAGCGACAGGGCGCCCACCACGGCGAGCGTGCCGCGGTGCTCACGCAGGTACGGCAGCAGCGCGGCCAGGCCGACGGGCCGGGCGTCAGGGGTGCTCATGGCGGGAACGGTAGCCCGCCCGGTCACCCGGGAAGCCCGCTCCGGCGCCGGATCAGCCGGTCAGCACCACCTGAAGCTCGTGGCGGCGGCACTCGGCCAGGTCGGTGAGCAGGGTGGGCGCCTCGTCGAACGGCACCACCGCCGAGATCAGGTGCTTGCGGATCACGTCCCCGTACGCCCGGAGCAGGTCGACGGTCTCGGCGGAGAGCCGCTCCCGGTCCCAGGTGGGCGCGAGCCCGCGCGGCACCCGACCGATCTGCGCGCAGCGCAGCGACAGCCCGTTGTGGTGGAACTCCTCGCCGAACCGGACCGCGTCCGCGCCGCCCTGGTAGAAGGCGAGGTCGATCACGGTGCCCTGTGGCCGCAGCAGCCGCAGCGCGAGTTGCAACGCCCACGCCTGCCCCCGGCACTGGAACACCACGTCGGCGCCGCGGTCGCCGGCGGTGTGCGCCCAGCGGGTCTTGAGCACCGCAGCCGGATCGTCCGAGCCCGGGTCGAGGGTTTCCAGGCCGAGCGCCTCGGCGACCTGCCGGCGCTGCGGGGTGGGGTCGAGCACCATCACCGAGGCGGCGCCGTGCCGCCGGGCGAACAGCGCGGTCAGCAGCGCCACCACCCCGGCGCCGACCACCGCGACCCGCCGGCCGCGCACCCCGTCGCCCAGCGAGCGGACGCCCGCGCCGTACAGGTCGGCGGCGGCGTGCAGCAGACCGTTGGCGCAGATCGGGCCCATGTGCGCGACGTAGACGCCGAGCAGCGGGTCCAGGTCGTCGGGGAGCGGCACGAACCGTTCGGCGACCGGGTCGGCCAGCCAGCCGGTGCGGTGCCCGTACGTCATCGCACCCACCACGCCCACCGCGACCGCCGGGGTGGCGCTCTCCACCACCCGGCCGACCTGCATGTAGCCCAGCCGGGTCACCGGGTACGGGGTGCTCGCCCCGCCCGGCTGGAACAGCCCCAGGTCGGCGTTCCAGGTGACGTGCAGGTATGGGTTGGTGCCTTTGACGTAGCTCAGTTCGGTGCCGGCGGAGACGCCGCTGAACAGCGTCTCGACCCGGAAGGTGCCGGGGCGCGGCGGGGCGGCGTCCTGCTCGACCAGTTCCACCCGGCCGGGGGCGGAGACCACCACGACCCTGTCACGCATCGACGGTCACGCCGGTCGCGAGCACCGTCGGCCCGACGGGTGTGGTGAGCCGCACGGTCTCGCCGGTGCGGGCCGAGTCGGCCACCGCGAGGGCCAGCCGCTGGGTGCCCAACGCCTCGGCGTACGGGACGCGCACGTCGTCGCCGATGCCGCGCACCGCGTCGATGAAGGCGCGGTCGACCGCTACCCGGGCGGCCTCCGGACCGGCGGGCAGGTGCCGCTCACCGTCGCTGTCGCGGATCAGCAGGCCGTCCTCGGTGATCGACATAGCCAGCCCGTCGGCGAGGATCTCCAGCCCGGCCCGGTGCTTCCAGCCCAGCACGCAGGCCGCGCTGAGCGTGCCGACCGCGCCGCCGGCGAAGCGCAACGTGGCGGTGGTCACCGAGTCGATGTCGGCGCCGTCCACCGGCGGCGGTGTGCCGTTGCCGTACGCGGTGACCTCGGTGACCTCGCCGACCAGCGCGCGGATCAGGTCCAGCACGTGCGCGGCCTGCTCGACCACCGGGCCGCCGGAGCGGTCCCGCCGCGACCACCAGGCCACCGGCGGCACCTTGTCCAGCCAGGAGCCGCTGACCATCCGCACCGGACGGTCGGCGAGCAGCTCGCGGGCCTGATCGAGCACGCTCAGGTAGCGCCAGTGGTGTCCGACGGCGGTACGCAGCCCGCGCCGGGCGATCAGATCGGCGATCCGCTCGGCGGTCACCAGGTCGATCGCGACGGGCTTCTCCACGAACAACGGCACACCGGCGTCGATCACCGCTTCCTCGGCCGGGCCGTGCGCGAACGGTGGCACGCAGACGTAGACTGCGTCCGGACCGGCGGCCAGCAGCTCGGCGACGTCGGCGCAGGCTCGGCCGGCGTGCTGCGCGACCAGCGCCGACGCCGCCTCCGGGGCCACGTCGGTCACGCCGATCAGCTCGACGTCATCGAACCCCGCGAGCACGCGGGCGTGCCGCTGTGCCACTCCACCGGCGCCCACCAGACCCACCCGGCATACACGCATTCGACAAGCCCTTCGAGAGCGTTTCATCTTCGATGGGAGCAGTCCCCCGGGGTGAGCGCAATCAAACGTTCATCCCCCGGGAACGCGGCGAGGTCACCCCTGTGATCAAGCTGTTCGCTGGAGGCGGTTAGCGCATGGTGGGGAATGGGAACAACCAACCTCGGTTATCCGCCCACGATTCAAAAGGGGTGCCCGTGCGGGATACGACATCGAGCGTGTCACCGGTGGTGGAGGCGTGGGCCACGTACCGGACGACGTCGGCGGCGGCGTGGCCGGCACGCCGGCTGCTGCGTGCCAAGGGGCAGAGCCGGGTCAGCGTCGTGCTGCCGGCGCACAACGAGGAGGCCACCGTCGGTGCGATCGTGGCGACCATCCGGGAGCACCTGATGGATCGGGTCGCCCTGGTCGACGAGCTGATCGTGGTGGACTCGCGGTCGACCGACCGCACCGCGCAGGTGGCCCGGGCCGCCGGCGCGGAGGTGGTCAGCCAGGACGAGATGACCCGGGGGCTGCCTCGGCTCACCGGCAAGGGCGACGCGCTCTGGGCCGGCCTGGCCGCCGCGGAGGGGGACGTGGTGGCGTTCATCGACGCCGACCTGCGGGAGTTCCGGCCGCACTTCGTGAGCGGGCTGCTCGGCCCACTGCTGACCGACCCGTCGGTGGAATTCGTGAAGGGCTTCTACCACCGGCCACTGGTGGGCACCGCCAGCGTCGAGCCGGACGGCGGCGGCCGCGTTACCGAGTTGATGGCGCGACCGCTGCTCAACCTCTTCTGGCCCGAGCTGGCCGGCTTCGTCCAGCCGCTCGCCGGCGAGTACGCCGGCCGGCGCGAGGTGCTGGCCCAGGTGCCGTTCGTCTCCGGGTACGGAGTGGAGACGGCGATGCTGATCGATCTGCTCGACCTGGTCGGCCTGGACGCGTTGGCGCAGGTCGACCTCGGTGAACGCAAGCACCGGCACCAGGACACGGCGGCGCTCGGCCGGATGTCGGCACAGATCATGCTGACCGCCTGGGCCCGGTTGCAACGGCGTGGCTGGGCGATCCCCGGCATGTCACCGGAGGTGCTGCTGACCCAGTTCCGCCGCGGCGGCTCCGACACGCTGCCGAACCTCGACCGCGAGATCGTGGTCAGCGACGTGTCCATCGAGGAGCGCCCGCCGCTGGCCGAGCTGCGCCACCGGGTGCCCCGCCGACGGGTGGCCGCGGCGTGAGGGCCGGGGCGTTCATGTCGGGCGCATGGGAGGGCCGGGACCGATGAGCCTCACCGTGCTGATGAACGCCGGCCCGTGGCTGTCCGTGCCGCCGCCGGGCTACGGCGGCATCGAGAACGTTATCGCCACTCTGGTGCCGGAGCTGCGGCGTCTCGGCGTACGGGTGGTGCTCGCCTCGGTGGAGAGCAGCAGCCTGCCGGTGGACGAGAAGGTGTCGGTGTTTCCCGACGGGCAGTTCGCCGCGCTTCAGCGGCCGTACAACCAGGTCTGCGGGATCGCGCAGGCGCACCTGGCCGGGGTGGTGCGCGAGCTGCACGCCCGCGACGACATCGACCTGGTGCACGATCACGTGGAGGCGGTCGGGCTGGCCACCCTCACGGCGATGGGGCCGAGCGGCCCGCCGACCCTGCACACCCTGCACTGGGACCTGGCCAAGCACCCCGCGCTCTACGGCAGCCTGGACGGCGGCGAGCGGGTCCGCGTCAACGGTGTGTCCGCGTCCCAGCTGGCCCGGGCCCCGCAGGCGCTCCGCGAGCACTCGGTGGGGCACGTGCACCTGTCCACCCCGCTGGCCGTGGACGCCGACCGGCGGTCCCTCCCGGAGAAGGGCGAGCACCTGCTCATCCTCGGCCGGATCAACCCGGGCAAGGGGCAGGACGTGGGCGCCCGACTCGCTCACCAGGTCGGTTTCCCGCTGGTGCTGGCCGGGCCTGTCGGCCCCTACCACCGCCCGGCCGACCTGGCCGCGGCCGGCGACGAGGCCCGGCAGAACCCGGACGTGCGGTTCTTCCTCGACGAGGTGGCGCCCCACGTCGACGGTGACCTGGTCCGCTGGGTCGGCACCGTGGCCGGTCAGGAGCGTGACGACCTGCTCGCCAGCGCCCGCGCCTCGCTGTTCCCGCTGCGCTGGGAGGAGCCGGGCGGCACGGCGGTGGTCGAGTCGCTCGCCCTGGGCACGCCGGTGGTGGCGACGGCCCGGGGGTGCCTGCCGGAGCTGATCGAGCACGGTCGCACCGGGCTGCTCACCGCCGACGAGGAGGAACTGGGTGAGCTGGTGCTGGCCGCCGAGCTGCTCGACGCCGACGAGTGCCGTCGGGTGGCCGCGCAGCGGTTCACCCCGGCGGTGATGGCTCAGCGGTACGTCGAGCTGTATCAGCGGGTCCGCCAGCCGGCCAGCGCGCCGCGCCTGCAACCGGTCTGACCGGCGCCTCCGACGGGTTTGCGATCGGCGGCGACGGGTAGCCCGCAGCGCTCACGCCCGCCCCGCAGCGAGGAGTCGGTGATGGTCGGACCGATGGCGCACTCCCGGGCCCGGCACAATCCGGCCGACGGCAAGCCACCGGTACGACGGGCCGCCGGGACCGTGGCGGTGCTGTTCCTGCTGATCGGCGTGCTCGGCTTCGTCCCGGGGATCACCAGCGGCACGTCCGATCTCCGGTTCGCCGGTCACGGCTCGGGCGCGTACCTGTTCGGCGTGTTCCAGGTGTCGGTGCTGCACAACCTGGTGCACCTGCTGTTCGGGGTGGCCGGCCTGGTGCTGGCCCGGACGGTCGGCGGCGCGCGGGCGTTCCTCGTCGGCGGCGGCGCCGTCTACCTGGTGTTGTGGCTGTACGGCCTCGCGGTGGACCACGACACCGGGGCGAACGTGCTGCCGGTCAACGACGCCGACGACTGGCTGCACCTCGGCCTCGGCGTCGGCATGATCGCGTTGGGCGTGCTGACCGGCCGTGCCCGTCCCTGACCGGCCGCGTCACCCGTGACCTGCCTCGCCCGGCCCGTAGGTCCGGTTTGACCGTGGTGCGCCTCGGGTAGTTCGCAGGTCCCGACACATCAGCGAGGTGAGGGTCCATGTCCAGCCGGATCACCTGGGAGGTGAGCGACACCGCACCGGTGGCGGTCGTCCGGCTCTGCGGTCCGCTGGACCTGGGCACCATGCGGTCGGTGCACCGCGTGTTGGACCGGGTGCTGGCCGCTCAACCGGATGCGCTGGTGGTCGACCTCGCCGAGGTCACCGTCCGGGACCGGCTGGCGCTGTCCGTCTTCGCCGCGACGGCCCGGCGGGCCGCGGAGTGGCCGGCCGTGCCGGTGGTGCTCTGCGCGCCACCGCCGGCCGCCGCGCGTTGGCTGGCCGAGTCGACCGCGTGCCGGGTGGTTCCGGTGTCCCGGGACTGCGAAGAGGCGACCCGGGTGGCCGGCGCCGCCGCCCCGCCCCGGTTGCAGGCCCGGCTGGAGCCGGTGGCCGAGGCCTGCCGGCGGGCTCGGGAGCTGGTCGTCGACGCGTGCACGCGGTGGAACCTTCCCGATGCCGCCGGCCCGGCCGCACTGGTGCTCAGTGAGCTCGTCGGCAACGTGGTCCGGCACGCGGGCACGCCGATGCAGGTGACGGTGACCCTGCGCCGGCCGTACCTGCACCTGGCCGTGGTGGACGGCAGCCGGGCGGCGGCCCGGCCGGCCGAGGCGGACCTGCGCGCCGAGGGTGGGCGCGGGCTGCTGCTGGTTCGGGAGCTGGCTCAGCGGTGGGGCAGCGTGCCGGCCGGCCAGGGCAAGGCGGTCTGGGCGATGGTGCCGGCAACGTGAGCGTTCCGGGTGGTTCCGCCAACCTCTGGCGAACTGACTGAAATTGCCGCTCTGCCCTGGTTTCATGGTCAGAGGGTCGGGTAGGTACACCCGTCCTTTTCTGTCACAACGGCGGGGTGAGCAGCCATGGCCAAGCGGGTAACCACGGAACCCAGTCGCGATCGGGGCCCGGCGATCCTGGCACCGGCCCGCTTCGGGGGCTTCCCCGGGCCACTGCGAACGCCGACCCCCGGCAGCTCTCTGATCAAGTTCCTCGCCACCACCGACCACAAGCAGATCGGTGTGCTCTACCTGCTCACCTCGTTCGGCTTCTTCCTGCTGGCCGGGCTGCAGGCGATGCTGATGCGGGGCGAGTTGGCCCGCCCCGGGCTGCAGTTCCTCTCCTCGGAGCAGTACAACCAGCTGTTCACCTCGCACGGCGCGGTGATGCTGCTGCTGTTCGCCACCCCTGCGGCGTTCGGGTTCGCCAACTTCATCGTGCCGATCCAGATCGGCGCGCCGGACGTGTCGTTCCCCCGCCTCAACGCGCTGGCCTACTGGCTGTACCTGTTCGGCGGGGTGATGGTGGTCGGCGGGCTCCTGACGCCCGGCGGCTCGGCCGACTTCGGCTGGACGGCGTACAGCCCACTGAGCAGCGCCGAGCACTCCCCCGGCGTCGGCGCGAACATGTGGGTCATCGGCCTGGTCATCTCCGGCCTGGGCACCATCCTCGGCGCGGTCAACCTGATCACCACGATCCTGACCCTGCGCGCGCCCGGGATGACCATGTTCCGGATGCCGATCTTCACGTGGAACATGCTGTTCACCAGCCTGCTGGTGATCATGGTCTTCCCGCTGCTGGCCGCCGCGCTGCTGGCGCTGTCGGCCGACCGGCTGCTCAACGCGCACGTGTTCGATCCGGGCACCGGCGGCCCGATGCTCTGGCAGCACCTGTTCTGGTTCTTCGGCCACCCCGAGGTCTACATCATCGCGCTGCCGTTCTTCGGCATCATCAGCGAGGTCATCCCGGTCTTCTCCCGCAAGCCGCTCTTCGGCTACACCGGCATCGTGCTGGCCACCGCCGCGATCACCTTCCTGTCGATGACGGTCTGGGCGCACCACATGTTCGCCACCGGCCAGGTGCTGCTGCCGTTCTTCAGCATCCTGAGCTACCTGATCGCCGTGCCGACCGGCGTGAAGTTCTTCAACTGGATCGGCACCATGTGGAAGGGACAGCTCACCTTCGAGACGCCGATGCTGTTCTCCATCGGCTTCCTGGTCACCTTCCTGCTCGGCGGACTCACCGGGGTGCTGCTGGCCAGCCCGCCGGCGGACTGGCACACCCACGACACCTACTTCGTGGTGGCGCACTTCCACTACGTGGTCTTCGGCACGGTGGTCTTCGCACTCTTCGCCGGCTACTACTTCTGGTGGCCGAAGATGACCGGACGGCTCCTCGACGACCGGATCGGCAAGGCGCACTTCTGGACCATGTTCATCGGCTTCCACGGCACCTTCCTGGTGCACCACTGGCTGGGCAGCGAGGGGATGCCCCGCCGGTACGCCGACTACCTGCCGACCGACGGCTTCACCACGCTGAACACGATCTCCAGCATCTTCGCGTTCATCCTCGGCCTGTCCACCCTGTTCTTCATGTACAACGCCTGGAAGTCCTGGCGGTACGGGGCGATGGTGACGGTGGACGACCCGTGGGGCTTCGGCAACTCCCTCGAATGGGCCACCACCTGCCCGCCGCCACTGCGCAACTTCGACCGGATGCCCCGGATCCGCTCCGAGCGTCCCGCGTTCGACCTGAAGTACGGCCCGCTCGTCGCCGACCTGGGCCGGGACCTGCCACAGCGCACGACCAAGCCGCCACAGCACTTCGCCGAGGAGTTGCGTATGGAGCACCACGTGCCGGAGTCGCCCGCCGCCGAGGGCGCGCACGGCGCCCGCGACGCGACCGAGTTCCAGCCGACCCCGCAGTCCGGTGCCCGGCCCGTGGATGTCCCGGAGCCCGAGGG
Source organism: Micromonospora sp. NPDC005206 (assembly GCF_040608175.1). Lineage (NCBI taxonomy): Bacteria > Bacillati > Actinomycetota > Actinomycetes > Micromonosporales > Micromonosporaceae > Micromonospora > Micromonospora sp. NPDC005206. Next base: position 82,287 of record NZ_JBEXHU010000023.1, on the reverse strand, counting down.
CATCCGCCGGCCGAGCTTCGAGCAGAGCGACGCGCCCGAGGACAAAGAGGAGGCGCCGAAGCCGCACGAGCGGTGGCGGCACCCGCACAGCGACCAGGACCCGGAGGAGCGCTGACCGGCGGTACGCGCTGACGAGGGCCGACACCCGTGGGTGTCGGCCCTCGTCGCGTACGGTGCCCGGCTGCGCTCAGTCCCGCGCGGGTGCCAGGCCGGCGGCGGTGAGCGAACGGCGTACCGCGGGTTGGACCCGGGTCAGCCGCAGCGGCACCCCGGTCCGGGCGGCCGCGTCCCGTCCGGCCATCAACGCGGCGATCCCGCCGGCGTCGAAGCCGCCCGCGCCGACCAGGTCGACGACCACCTCGCTGGGCTGGCCGGTGACCGCCTCCAGCATCGCCCGGCGCAGCTGGTCGGCACCGTCCCGGTCGATCTCGCCGCCGACCTCGACGACCACCCGGTCGCCGTTCTGCTTCACCGAGATCCGGGTCTTGCCCGGGTCCGGCTCGGCGGCGCCGTTCTGCCAGGGCGGCGGCGCGTCGGCGAGCATCGCCTGCCGCAGCCAGGTCAGCGCCCGCGACAGCAGCCGGGAGACGTGCATCTGCGAGATGCCGAACCGGGCGGCGATCTCCGCCTGGGTCTGGTTGCCGTAGAAGCGCATCGCCAGGATCCGCCGTTCCCGCCAGGGCAGGCGGTGCAGCAGGCCGCTCACGGTCACCCGGTCGTCGACCGATTCCAGCGCGTTGTCCGATTCGCCGACCAGGTCACCGAACTCCGCGGAGCTCTCCCCGCCCACCGGGGCGTTGAGCGAGGCCGGGCTGTAGCCGGCCGCCGACTCCAACGCCGCGAGGATCTCCTCCTCCGGCGTCTCCAACCGCTTGGACAGCTCCGCGACGGTGGGCGCCCGGGACAGCTCACTGGTCAGCGCGGCGGTGGCCTGACCGACCTCCAGGATCAGGTCGCGTAGCCGGCGGGGCACGTGCACGCCCCAGGTGCGGTCCCGGAAGTGCCGCTTGATCTCACCCACGATGGTGATCGCGGCGTACGCGGTGAACGAGCCCCGTTCCGGGTCATACCGGTCGACGGCGTTGACCAGGCCAAGGCGGGCCACCTGCTCCAGGTCCTCCAGTGGCTCCCCGCGCCCCCGGTACCGGCGGGCCAGGCGGCCGGCGAACGGCAGCGCGAAGCGGACCAGGTCGTCCCGTGCCTCCTGCCGCCGCTCCGGCGGCAGCCCCTCAATTCGGGCCGCGTACGCCAGCGCTGCCGCATCGAGGTCCTCCAGACCTCGATCGGTGGGTGGTGGTGTGGTCGTGCTCGTCTGTCCGAACATCCGCGCCTCCCTCAGGAAGGTCCCCCGCCCGGATCGGGAAACCGGTCGTGCGCGTGGTCGAGCCACGCACCGGGCCGGAAAAGTGGGTCAGTGACTGGGATGCCAGCGGGCGACAACGCCTTTGCGCAGCGCAATCAGGCCGTCGCAGTCAGCGATGTTCCCGCTCCGTAGGTACTCAATCACGGGACCCCGGGTTCGCGAGGATGTTTCGGCGTGCTCCGCCTCAGGAGATCAGCAACCCCTGGTGGCCGCCGCTGTCCCGGAGCATGGAGAGCGCCTCGGCGGCCCCCAGCGGGGGCGGCGTGGGCAGGTCGTACGGCTGGGCGCGGAGCACCTCGGTGGCCCGGCGGGTGGGTACCGAGGTGACCGGGTAGCCCCGAGCGGCGGTCCGGTCCAACGCCCGACGACGCCGGCCGAACCCGGCCACGGCCAACCACTGCGGCAGCCCGGCCAGGGCGGGCGAGCGCACCCCGGGCGGCTCGGGCAGCACGTCCACCGAGCTGAACGTCTCGCTGCCGGCCAGCCACCACTCGGCCTCGTCCACGCTGCGCCGGGTGGCGTTCTCGCACCAGTACGGCACCAGCCCCGCGCGCACCACCTGCCACGGATCGATCAACCGGCCGCACTCCACCACCAACCGGTCACCGGTCTTGCCGGCGCCGCGGAGCCAGTGCCGGTACAGGTCGGCCACTGCCGCGCTCAGCGCCGCCGGCCGGGGCACCAGCACCCGGTGCAGCGGGTGCTCCCGGCGGGCCGCCCAGTCCCGCGCGGCCAGCTCGAAGCCCGAGTCCACGCCGTGCTCGGCTGCGCCCGAGGGGACGGACATCTCCGGCGGCTCCCACCGGGCGGCATCCCCGCCGACGGAGCGCAGCACCTGCCGCAGCGCGTGGCTGTCGGGGTGGAAGTCCACCGGGTCCAGCCCGCTGGCCGGGCAGCCGACCTGGAAGCTGTGCCCCGGGCCGCGCTCCAGCACCGGCCAGGTCCGCGCGTCGCGAACCAGCACCACCGGGGCCCCGGTGGTCAGCCGGTCGGCCAGGAACTGCGTGTAGGCCGCCGGCAGCGCCCGCCAGCGGGCGGCCAGCGACACGGTCACCCCGGTCAGCGGGCCACGGCTGGCGGGGCAGTGCACCTGGCGGAGATGCACGTCGGGGTTGCCGGCGAGCAGTCGGGCGGCGAGCGCCTCGCCGTGCTCCAGCGCCGCACCCGGGCGGTCCACCGCGCCGCCGGTCCAGTGCACCGACATCTCGAAGCCGGCCGGCAGCCACGGCACGCCGAGTGCCACCGCGAGGTGGGCCGCCGCGCCATGCGGTGAGCCGATCAGCACGCCCGGGTAGCGCTGGCGCGGGTACTGGTCGACGAACCAGCGGGCGACCCGCCCGGCGTCCACCTCGTCGACCTGAGCCATTGTGAGCGCGACCCGGCCGGCGGCCCGGCTGACCGCTGCGCGACGGACCGGCTCCGGGGCGCCGGGGAACCGCGACACCGGCCCGGCGTGCCCGAGGTCGGCGCAGTCCACACCACGCAGTGCCCGGGCGGTGGCGGCGACCAGCACCCGGGCGGGACTGCTCACGGCCACGACCCGGTCGCCGGCCAGACCGGCACCGTCGGCCGTGAGCCCCTTGCGCACCTTGTGCACCGGCTCTACCTTGCCTCGTTCGCTCACCACGCGGCCCGGCTTCCCGTCCCGATGGGGTTCAAACGGGGCATCACCCACCCGGCGGCACAATCCGCTGGTCGGCGGGGGTCCACGGTCATCACCGGCGTTCCACGACGATCCGCCGTGGGCGGCGGGAGCGGGTCGCCGGGGGCGAACGGGCCGGGCACGGTGGCCCGGGTTTCGCCGGGGCCAGGGCGGGCACTTCCGGGCTCATGCGCACCGACGACACGAGCGAGCCGGCCGCCGCGACGATCACCCCGTACCAGGACGGACCGCTGCTGGTCCGCGGCGACTTCGCCCTGGTCACCCCCGACGGTGAGCGGATCGACGCCCGCCGGGGCACGGTGGCGCTGTGCCGGTGCGGCAGGTCGGCGCTCAAGCCGTTCTGCGACGGCACCCACAAGATGGTGAACTTCCGCGCGGGAACCGCCCGGGAGGGGTGACCGCCGCGGTCAGGCGACGCCGGCCAGGGGTCCCGCGGCGGCGGTCGCGGTCGCGGTCGCCGGCAGCGAGACGGTCAGCGCGGTGCGCGCCCGCAGCGAGCTGCGGCCGGCGGCCCAGCTGTCCAGCAGGTGCGCGGCGAACAGCCGGTCCACCGCGAGCGCGGCCGCCGCGCCGAAGAGCACGTCACCGGCCAGCGCCGGCTCGGCGCGGACCAGCCCGCCGCACAGGTCGTGCGCGGCGATCTGCTCGTGCACCGCGTCGGCCTCGACGTGCTCGTCGTAGAAGCGGGTGGCGACCTCGTCCAGGCCGAGCCGGCGCAGCCCGTTGCCGTAGCGGCGGTTCGGCACCGACGAGGTCATCTCGAAGGCGGCCAGGTGACCGAGCAGCGCGCCACGCAGGCGTCGGTGCAGCCCGAAGAGCGACATCAGGTTGTTGGTCGCCAGCGTCACCGCGGGCACCACGTCGAGGTGGGCGCCGTAGCCGGTAACCAGGCCCAGCCGGTCGAGGGTGCGCCGGAACAGCTCGGCGTGCATACGATCCAGCCGGCCGTTGCCGTACTCGTCGGTCTGGATCTCCACCAGGGCGGCCTTCGCCGGGCCGCCGAGGCGGGGCAGCGCCCAGCTGTGCGGATCCGCCTCGCGCAGGTGGTAGACCGAGCGGTGGGCGACGAACTCGCGGAACTGGGCGAGGTCGGCACGCCGCTGGAGGGTGGTCGCCAGCGGAGGCCCGTCGTCGGCCGCGACCAGCTCGGCCAGGGCCGCCGCCACCCCGGCCGGCGGCAGCGGCGGCGGGGCGGACAGCCGGCGCAGCGCCGCCTCGAAGGGCCGCTCGGCACGGGCCCGCAGGGCCAGCAGCGTCGGCTGCCACTCCCAGCTCTCATCCACCCCGCGCCAACCCCGGTAGTGCAGCTCGTAGCAGAGGAACAGGGTCAGCTGGAGATCCTCGTCCGCGAGCGGGTCCGCCGGGTCCAGGTCGGCACCGAGGCCCGCCGGCAGATCGTGCGGCGGACGCCGCAGGGCCCCGGCCACCGCCGCGGAGAGCGGACCGCGCGGCTGCGGTAGGGCCGCGGGACCGTAACGACGGTCGGCGGGCTCCAGCATGTGACCTCCAGCGTCCTCGGGCCGCTACTGATGCCCAGGCGGGCCACCCCTAAACGAGGCCCTCCGCGTTCACGGTGAGCTCCACCTGCTCGCGGACCCGCCGGGCGGCCTCCCCGTCGGCGTACAGGCCGCGCAGGTCGGCGAAGGCCGGCTGCGGCGGCGCCAGTGGCACGGCGGCGTCGACCACCGCCTCCAGCACACACGGCCGGTTCGCGGCGAGCGCCTCGTCCCAGGCCGCACCGACCAGCTCCGGGCGGTCCACCCGGACGCCGTGCAGCCCGAGCAGCCGGGCCCAGCCGGCGTACGGCACGTCCGGGCGGCGCTGCGCCGGGTCGGGCGACGTCTGCCGCCCGCCGCCCATGCCGGACTGGTCACGGTTGTTGAGCACCAGCACCACCAGCCGCGGATCGCGCCACTTCTGCCAGAGGTGCGCCACGGTGATCAGCTCAGCGAGCCCGTTGAGCTGCATGGCGCCGTCGCCGACCAGCGCGAGCACCGGCTGGTCGGGGGCGGCGAGCTTGGCGGCCACCGCGTACGGCAGGGCGCAGCCCATCGAGCCGAGGGTGCCGCACAGCTGCGCGTTCACCCCGGGCGGCAGGACGAGGTGCCGGGCGTACCAGTAGAGGACCGACCCGACGTCCACCGCGACCGCGCCGACGGCCGGCAACCGGGTGGACAGCTCCTGGAGCACGAGCTGCGGGTTGACCGGGTCGGCCGGCGCGGCGGCCCGGTCGGCCGCGGTCGAGCGCCACCGGTCCACCGAGCTCTGCACCGTGGCGCGCCACTGCTGGTTGGGCCGGTGCGGCACCCGCGCCAGCAGCGCCCGCAGCGTCTCGGCGGCGTCACCGACGAGCGGCACGTCCGCCGGGTATCGGGTGCCGATCCGCCGTCCGTCGATGTCGATCTGGACGGTCCGGGCCTGACCGGGCATCGGGAAGTAGTCCGTCCACGGATCGTTGGTGCCCACCATCAGCAGCGTGTCGCAGCCGCCCATCAGCTCGGCCGCGGCCGACGTGCCGACCTCGCCGAGCACCCCGGCGTGGTAGGGCAGCCGCTCGTCGAGCACCGGCTTGCCCAGCAGCGAGGTGGCCACCCCGGCGCCGAGCCGGTCGGCCAACTCGGTGATCTCCCCGGCCGCGTCCCGACCGCCCTGGCCGACCAGGATCGCCGTGCGCTGGCCGCTGCCGAGCAGCTGCGCGGCGGCGTCGAGGTCCATGTCGTGCGGCAGCACCCGGGCCAGCGGCACGCCCGGGGTCGCCGAGATCACGCCGACCGACTGCGGCTGCAGGTCGGGCACCACGGCCTCCTGCAACTGCCGGGGCAGCACCACGCAGGTCGGGCTGCGGGTCGCCGCCGCGGTGCGGAACGCCTGGTCCAGCAGCGCGGGTACGTCCTCGGGCCTGCGGCCGTACTGCACGAACTGGTTGCACACGTCCGCGAAGAGCCGGCTGAGCCCGATCTGCTGGTGCGCGCCGCCGAGCGGCCCGGAGATGTCCTCGCCGATGATCGCCACCACCGGCGTGCTGTCCAACTTGGCGTCGTAGAGGCCGTTGAGCAGCTGGACCGCGCTGGGCCCCTGGGTGGCCAGGCAGACCCCGATGCCGCCGGTGAACTTGGCGTGCCCGGTGGCCATGAAGGAGGCGGTCTCCTCGTGCCGGGCCGGGACGAACGCCGGGTCGCCGCCCGTGCGGTCCAGCGCCCGGACCAGCGGGGCGATCGCCGCGCCCGGGTACCCGAAGGCGCGTGGCACCCGCCAGGCCAGGAGCCGCTCCACCACCAGGTCGGCAACGCTGCGCTCAGCCATTGCCGCGCCCGGGCGTGCTGGCATCGACGTACCGCAGGACCGCGCCGACGCCGTCGCTGAGCTCGGGCGCCTCGTCCGGGCCCAGCACGGTCAGCGCCGCGTCGGTGCCGACCAGCGCCCGGACCAGGGCCGCGTCGGCGCGAACCCGTTGCGGGTCGGTCACCGACATCGCCGCCAACTGCCCCGGGTCGACGGCGATCTCGGTCGGCTCGGGGCCGACCCACAGCTCGCCGTTGGCCGACGGATCGTCCACGATCAGCATGGTGTCCACCTGGTTGCGTTGCAGGGCCGAGACGACCGCGTCGAGCCCGGCGCCGACGTCCTCCTGCACGCCGAACCGGTCCAGCGCGGCGCTGATCCGCTGATCGGCGACCTCCGCGATGGTCTGCACGGTGAGGTCGTCCAGCAGCGTCTGGTCCGCGCCGCCGGCCCGCGAGCCCGCGTCGGTGCGCACCATGAGGTCCTGCCAACGCTCCGGCATCTGGGCGGCGATCATCCCGGTGGCCCGAACATCGCCGGCCACCACCACCACCTCCGCGCCGACCTTCTCGGCCAGCTCCACGGTCGCCGCGGTGACGTCGCCGGCGTTGCGGTGCCAGGCCTCCATGGCGGCCTTCTGGTAGATGTCCTGAGACCAGCCGCCGGGCTGCACCCGGCGCACCTGGAAGGTCTCCCGGCCGACGACGTGCGCCTTCCGGGGCACACCGCCGGCGCTGATCGCGATCGCGTCCGCGCCGGTCCGGTCGGCCAGCACCCGCACCCACGCCACCTGCTCGCCGCGCTGGGCGAGCAACGGCATCACGTGCGGCAGTGGCGCGTAACTCGCCAGGTCGCTCAGTGGTGGCGCGGAGAGGAACTCGGAGAGCACCACCCGGCCGCGGGTGGCGAAGACCGCGAGGCCGTAGTCGCCGACCATCGGGTCGTGGCCACGGATCACCCGGTCCAGCGCGGCGACGGTCGCCTCGTCCGCGCCCTGGTCGGTTAGTTGACGCGCCAGGGCACGCCAGCGCAGTGCCAGCGCCTGGTGGGCGTCCTCCGTGTCGGCGGAGGCGTCCAGGTACACCGAGCACCACGGCCCGGGTCGGTCGTAGAGCGGGCGCAGGAAGGACAGCTGCATGCTCGACCCCTTTCCAGCTCGGCCCCCCGCTTACCCGGGTCGCCGGGGATGTCACCTCGCGGCCGTGAGCCCGTGACCAGGTTTCATTCACGTCGTTCAACCGGGGACGTCGATACGATGCGTGAACAGAAGCGGACTCTCGGTGGTGGAGATGGACAGCGGACTCGATACCAGACGGATCGTGCACCCGACGGAGCGGATCGTCACCGGGCGGTTGGTCCGCCTGCTTGACGGCTACACGCGCGAGGTGCGCATCGGCCAGCCGGTGCTGGTCGTGGTGCTCGCCGCAGCCGCGTTCGCCGCGCTCCCCGCCCTGCTGCTGCGCTCGCTCTTCTCCGCCGGGGGCGGCGGCGCCCGGCGGCGCTGGAAGGAGCTGAAGCAGGGCCCGGAATACCTGGTCATCCCGGTGCGGCTGCGCAACACCGCCGGCCAGCTCTGCGAGGTGGAGCTGCACGGCCACCTGCCGCAGAGCGCCCTGCACCCCGCCGACCAGGTGCAGCTGACCCTGCGCCCGCAACGCGACCCGGAGCTGCCGCCCCGGATCGAGCGGATCGTCAACCTCACCACCGGGCAGCTGCTCACCCCACGTACCGCGACGCTCTGGTCGCATCTCGGCCCGCCGCTGCTGTTGCAGGCGGTGCTGGGCGCGCTGCTGCTCGCCGGCGTCGCGGCCTGCTCCGCGCTGACCTGACCGGCCGGGCCCGGGTTTCCGCGCCCGGCGGGGTGGGCACCGGCATCGGCATGTTTCCCGGATTCACCCTCGACGAGATCGACGTCGGCCCGGTGCGCCTGCGGGTGCGCCACGGCGGGTCCGGCTCGCCGGTGGTGCTGCTGCACGGCCACCCCCGTACCCACGCGACCTGGCACCGGGTGGCGCCGCTGCTCGCCGAGCGACACACGGTGATCTGCCCCGACCTGCGCGGGTACGGCGGGTCGACGAAGCCGGCGGAGACGGCCGACCACTCCGCGTACGCCAAGCGGGCGATGGCCCGCGACGTGGTCGCGCTGCTCGACGCGCTCGGCCACGAGCGGGCCGCGGTGGTCGGCCACGACCGCGGCGCGTACGCGGCGGTGCGCACCGCGCTGGACCACCCGGATCGGGTCAGCCGGCTCGGTGCGCTCGACGGGGTGCCGATCGGTGCCGCACTGGCCAGCTGCGACGCCCGTTTCGCCGCCCGCTGGTGGCACTGGTTCTTCCTCGGCCAGACCGACAAGCCGGCGGAACGGGTGATCAACGCGGATCCGGACGCCTGGTACGGCGGCTCCCCCGCCGAGATGGGCGAGGAGGCGTACGCGGACTACTCCCGGGCGATCCACGACCCGGCCACGGTCCACGCGATGTGCGAGGACTACCGGGCGGGCCTCGGCCCGGACCGGGCGGCCGACGACGCGGACCGCGCCGCCGGGCGGAAGATCGGCTGCCCGGTGCTGTTCGTCTGGGCCGAGCGCGACGACATGGTGGAGCTGCACAGCGACCCGGCGGCGATCTGGCGGGAGTGGGCCGACGACGTCCGGGCCACGTCGATCGACTCGGGCCACCACATGGCCGAGGAGGCGCCGGAGGCTCTCGCCGCCGTACTCGCCGACTTCCTGGCCGACTGACCGGTCAGCACGGCTGGCGGATCAGCGCGACGTGCCGCTCAGCCGACCGGGGCGGGCTCGCGGGCCGGTCGGCGGGCGGACTCGAGCATGCCCCGACGGCGGGCCCAGCGCTCGAAGACCAGGGTGGCGAACGGCGGCACCGCGCAGGCCAGCGCCACGACCGTGGCCAGCAGGCTCCACCGGTGCAGCCGGGCCACCGCCAGCACCAGCAGGACGTACGCGACGAACAGGCCGCCGTGGATCGGGCCGAAGATCTTGACGCCCAGCTCGTTCTCCGGCGGACCGTACTTGACCACCATGCCGATCAACAGGGCCAGCCACGAGCACGCCTCGGCGATCGCCGCCGCGACGAAGAGCCGGGTCACCTTCTCACGCATTCCCACGCCACCACCTCTCGGGCGGCAATGCTAGCGGTGCGCGCCGGCCGCGCCGGAGCGGACCACGCGGGCGCGACAGGGATCACCGGGCTCACAGGTGGGTAGGAAGGGACCATCGGGTCTTCCCCGCTCGCTCGACACGTGCGAGGTTAGGGGGACCAGCGGTGACAGGGTGGTGACCATGGGCGAGGATGTCGGCGTACGGACCTTCAGCCGAGAGGACCGGGCCCGCTACCGGGACAAGGTCCGCCGTTGCCTGGACGTCTTCGCCGAGATGCTGCGCGAGTCGCGGTTCGACATCGACCGGCCACTGACGGGGCTGGAGATCGAGCTGAACCTGGTCGACCAGGCGTCGATGCCGGCGATGCGCAACGCCGACGTGCTGGCGGAGATCGCCGACCCGAGCTTCCAGACCGAGCTGGGCCAGTTCAACATCGAGATCAACGTGGCGCCCCGCCGGCTGACCGGCACCGGCACCGCCGAGTTCGAGGAGCACGTGCGGGCCAGCCTCAACGCCGCCGAGGAGAAGGCCCGCGCGATCGGCGCCCACATGGTCATGATCGGCATCCTGCCGACGTTGCGCCCCGAACACCTGACCGCCGAGACGCTCTCGCACAACCCCCGGTACGCGCTGCTCAACGAGCAGATCTTCGCCGCCCGTGGCGAGGACCTGCCGATCGCCATCAGCGGGGTGGAACGGTTGGCGGTCACCGCCGACACGATCACCCCGGAGGCGGCCTGCACCAGCACCCAGTTCCACCTCCAGGTGAGCCCGGCCCAGTTCGCCGACTACTGGAACGCCGCCCAGGCGATCGCCGGCATCCAGGTCGCCCTCGGCGCGAACGCGCCGCTGTTCTTCGGCCGGGAGCTGTGGCGCGAGACCCGCATCCCGCTGTTCCAGCAGGCCACCGACACCCGGTCGGAGGAGATCAAGGCGCAGGGCGTACGGCCCCGGGTCTGGTTCGGCGAGCGCTGGATCACCAACGTGTTCGACCTGTTCGAGGAGAACGTGCGCTACTTCCCGGCGCTGCTGCCGGTCTGCGACCCGGAGGACCCGGCGCAGGCGCTGGCCGCCGGTGAGGTGCCCCGGCTCGCCGAGCTGCGGCTGCACAACGGCACGGTCTACCGGTGGAACCGGCCGGTGTACGACGTGTCGCGTGGCCGGCCGCACCTGCGGGTGGAGAACCGGGTGCTGCCCGCCGGGCCCACGGTGCTGGACACCATCGCCAACGGCGCCTTCTACTTCGGACTGGTCCGGGCCCTGGCCGAGTCGGACCGGCCGTTGTGGTCGCAGATGTCGTTCAGCGCCGCCGAGGAGAACTTCACCAGCTGCGCCCGGTACGGCATCGACGCGCAGGTCTTCTGGCCCGGCCTCGGCTACCTGCCGGTCACCGAGCTGGTGCTGCGCCGGCTGCTGCCGATGGCGCATCACGGCCTGGACCGCTGGGGGCTCGACCCGGGCGAGCGTGACCGGCTGCTGGGCATCATCGAGCAGCGCTGCCTGACCGGCCGCAACGGCGCGACGTGGCAGGTGGAGACGCTGCACCGGCTGGAGTCCGCCGACCACCTGGACCGGCCGGCGGCGCTGCGCGAGGTGGTCCGGCACTACGTGACGCTGATGCACAGCAACCGGCCGGTGCACGAGTGGCCCATCCCCTGAACCGGCCCATCCCCTGAACCGGCTCGGCCCCTGAGCCGGCGTCACTCCCCCGGGCGGTCCCAGGGTGACGGGTCGTCGCGCAGCCGGCTGTAGAGGTACCCGTCGCGCCACCGCCCGGCCCGAAACTCGCAGGCCCGCACGACGCCTTCGAGCTGGAAGCCGGCCTTCTCCAGCGACCGCTGCTCGGCGACGTTCTCCGGGTGGGTGCCGGCCTGGATGCGCTGCGCCGGGCTGTGCTGGAACAGGTAGTCGCAGAGCAGCGCCTGGGCTCGCCAGCCGATGCCGCGTCCGCGCCACGCCGGCAGCAACACGATCCCGATCTCCCAGTACGACGCCCTGCCGCTGTAGCGCCCGGAGACGTAGCTGACCAAGCCGGCGGCGGCCTGGTCCGGCTCGACCTGGACGATGAGCCGCCCGTCGTCGGCGCCCAGCCAGCCGTCGGCGGCGAACCGCCGCGCCGGTGCGCCCGAGTCCCGGAAGCCGGACCAGTCCAGCCCGATCAGCCCCGGCTCGGTGCAGAACCGTCGGAACATCTCCAGGTCGGCCTCGGCGACCGGCCGCAGTCGCACCGTGGGTTCCCCGCCCGCGTACGTCGCGCCAGGCGCTGACTGTCGCTCGTTCTCCATCACGCCGTTTCCCTCCTCGGTGGCGGCAAGGACGTTGTGGCCGGGGCCGTCAGCGGCTGTCATGCGCGGCGACCAGGCGCTTCGGCGCCCGGTTGCGCCAGGCGTGCTCGATCAGCTCCCGCATGCGCTCCTCGGTGACCGTGGACAGGTCGACGCGGAGGCCGACGAAGATCCGGCCGTTCCGCCACACCTCCTCATAGGTGTCCGGCTGGTCCGCGGGCGCCGTGCTGGCCTCCGCCTGCCCGACACACACGATCGCGTGCGCGTCGCCCTTCTCCAGGTGAGCGAGGAGCTTGTCCGCGACGCGGAAGCCGGGCAGCCGGAAGTGTGGCTTCTCGACGACCTCCGGCAGAGCCATCGCGTAGCTACGGATGTCAGCAAGCCTGATCATGGGTCGAGGACTCCTCGTTGTCGTCGCGGTAGTCGAACCCGTGCTGACGTCAGGTTACGGCTGGCGACGCCGCCGGTGCTGCGCACGCGTCCTTTTTGGACACCCATTGCCATCGACGTGTGTCGTAGGCTGGTGCGGCGCGGACATCGATGTCAATGAGGGGACCGCCTGTGAGTGCTTCCGGAACGGACCGCACCCTGTCCCGACGGCACGTGCTGGGTGTCGGGGCCGGCGCTGCCGGTGCCGCGTTGCTTGCCGGCACGGCCGAGGCGGCGTCCGCCGCGCCGGGTGGCCCGAAGCGCGCGTTGCGTGCGCCGGTGCTGGTGCCCGGTGACCGGGTCCGGGTCGTGTCGCCCGGCGGCACTCCCAACCCGGACAACATGGCCCGCGGTGTGGAGATCCTGCGGAGCTGGGGCCTGGTGGTCGAGCTGGGCACGCACGTCTTCGCCAGGTACGGCTATCTGGCCGGCACCGACGCGCAGCGGCTGGCCGACCTGAACGCGGCGCTCAACGATCCCGGGGTCCGTGGTGTCTTCGGCGCCCGTGGCGGCTACGGCACCCAACGGATCGTCGATCGGATCAGTGTGGCCGGGCTCCGTCGCGATCCCAGGGTGGTCGTCGGGTTCAGTGACATCACCAGCATCCACGGCCGGCTCTGGCGCGAGGCCGGGCTGGTCACCTTCTACGGCCCGATGGTCAACTGGAGCGACAGCCGCACCGGCCCGGAGTCGGCCGAGTCGCTTCGCCGGGCGGTGATGACGACCGCACCCGTCACCATCGCCCGGGATCCTGCCGAGACGGCGGCGCCCGTGCTGGTGCCGGGCCGGGCGACGGGTCCCCTGCTCGGCGGTTGCCTCACCCTGATCTCCACCTCGCTGGGCGCCGCTGACGCCCCGAAGTTCGACAACGCCATCCTGTTCTTCGAGGACGTGGACGAGGCGCCGTACAGCATCGACCGGATGCTGACCGAGTTGCGCCGGGTGGGCGTGCTGTCCCGGGTCGCCGGGGTGGCCATCGGGCAGATCACCAACAGCGTCGGTGGTCCGAACGAATGGGACGCGGCGGCGGTCCTGAAGGACCGCCTCTACGACCTGGGCGTACCGGTCCTCGGCGGGCTCCGGCTGGGCCACGGCAACGGTCAGCTCACCGTTCCGCTCGGTTCGCAGGCCACGATCGACGCCGTGGCGGGAACGCTGACGGTCGAGCCGGGAGTCCGTCCCCGGTAGCCGGCGCAGCGCCGGCTGGTCCGAGGCGTCGTGCGGGGCTCGCCGGAGGGCGGGTCCGGGGGCGATGTCCCCGGTGAACGTCATACCTCACAGTCATATTTATGACTCACAGTCATATCCCCTACGAGTACGCCCGCCGCGGCGACCGCCGGGGCAACGGCCTGGTCGTCGACCTGACCGATCTCGCCGACGTGTGGGCGTGGCACGACCGTCTTCCGGCCGAGCCGCGTCGTGGCGCCGGCCGCTCGCGTACCTGTCGTTGATGATGGGTGCCATGACGTCAGTGGGCGCGCAGCGGGTGCGGGATGCGAACGGCGCGACGCACAGTCCTGTGGAGCAGCGACTGATCGAGTCCGTCGCCCGCGGCGAGGTGCTGGATCTGGCCGGTGACGGGCCGGTCGGTGATGCGGCGATGCGGTCCTGGGGCGACGATCGGACGATCTCCGCTTCGGTCATCCGTGACCTGGTCCGCGGCCGGGTGGTCGACGCGCCCGACCCGCACGGCCTGCGGCTGCGCGGAGCACGGATCGCCGGCCAGATCGATCTGGAGAACATCGCCAGTGAGCTGGCGCTGGAGCTGCGCGACTGCCTCCTGCCCAGCGGCGTGAACCTTCGCAACGCCCGGCTGGCAGCGGTGGCCCTGACCGGGTGCCGCATCGAGCAGGCGCCCGGTTCCGCGGACGCGGCACTCGACGCCACCCGCTGCACCGCGTGGGTGCTCTCACTCGACGGGAGCACGGCCACCGCTGATGCCGCCGCCGGCACCGTTCGGCTCGCCGGCGCACGCGTCGGCACGTTGGACTGCCGCGGAGCGCGGTTGGCCAACAGCTCGGGCCCCGCCCCGCCCTGGACGCCGACGGCCTCCGGGCCGACCAGAGCGTGTTCCTCAATGACGGGTTCGCCGCCAGCAGTCCCAGCGCACGCGGCACTGTCCGGCTGCTCGGCGCCCACATCAGCGGGCAGCTCAACTGCCGTGGGGCACGGCTGGAGAATACCGCCGGGCCGGCGCTCAACGCCGACAACCTCCGGGTCGACCAGGACGTGCTGCTGTCGAACGGCTTCACCGCCAGCAGCGCCAGCGAGCAGGGCACCGTCCGGCTGCTCGGCGCCCACATCGGCTCGTTGAGCGCCGGCGGTGCGCGGCTGACGAACACCGCCGGACCGGTCCTCGACGGCGACGTCCTCAGGGTCGACCGGGACGTGGCCCTGGACGACGGTTTCACCGCCACCAGCACCAGCGAGTGGGGCACCATCGGCCTGGCCGGCGCACACATCGGCGGAATCCTGGCCTGCGGCGGCGCGCGACTGGAGAACACGATCGGCCCCGCCCTCGACCTCAACAGCGTCCGGGTCGACCAGGACGTGCTCCTGGATGACGGATTCGACGCCATCAGCGGCGGTGACGAGGTGGCGGTGCTGGCGCTGGCCGGAGCGAGGATCGCCGGCGGTCTCCGCTTTGACACCGATCGGATGACGCGCACGGCGCCCGGTCCGGGACCGCTGATCGAATTGGACGGGCTCACCTACAGCGGCCTGCCGCGCCCCGCGTCACTGCCGGGCTGGTTGACCCTGCTGCGCGAGCACACGCCCCGTTACAGCGCCCAGCCCTACCAGCACCTCGCCGCCGCCTACCGGGCCGTGGGCCACGACCGCGACGCCCGCACCGTCCTCATCGCCCAACGCCGCGACCAGATCCAGCGCGCCGGGCTGACCGTCGCCGAACGGGCGTGGGGTCGTCTCATCGGCATCACCCTCGGCTACGGCTACCAGCCCTGGCGTGCCCTGCTCATGCTCCTCGCCACACTGGCGCTCGCCGTCACCCTCAGCGTCATCGGCGGCCACCACGGCGGCCTCGCGCAGAAGCCGGTCACCAGCGCTGCCGCCGGCTGCACGACCATCGACCAGATCGGTGTCGGCCTCGACCTCGGCACCCCACTGCTCAGGACCGGCGCCCGCGACCGCTGCCAACCCACCGACGCCGCTGCCGGTCAGATCCTTATCATCGCCGGCTGGATCCTGCAACTGCTCGCCTGGAGCTTCGCCACCCTCTTCATCGCCGGCTTCACCAGCGCGGTCCGCAAGACCTGACCTGCTCCGCCGGCGGGCGCGGCTCTGCGGTGCTCAGCCGCGCGGGGTGGGAACTCCGAAGAGATCGGTGATGCCGCCGGGAAGCTGGGCGAGCAGGTCGTGACGCTGGTCGTCGTCGAGCGCCTCGGCCACGGTACGCAACACCGCCTGGGCGTGTTGACGTACCTGGTCCGCGTTCGCGACCTGCTCCCGGTCACCGACGTTCTTCAGGAACTCGCCGACGTCCCACCGACGGCCCTGCGGGTTACGGGTGACCGACGCGTCCAACCCCTTCGGTAGCTGTGCCGCGAGGTGGTCGGCCTCCTGTCCGGCGAGTCGTTCGCCGAGCACCGACAGGACGGCCTGTATGGACCGCACGGCCTCGTTCTCGCCGAGGCCCGCGCGCTTCCGTACCGTGGCGATCATCTGCTCGTACTCCATGACCCGCTCCTTCCGTCTTCTCGACCGGCCGTCAGGCCTGCCGGCGGACGAACGGGGCGAGTTCCCAGGCTCCCTGACCGCAAACGGGGTCGCCCGTCGACCCGGACACCCGGCCGTCGGGCGGGAAGGACCTCACATCTCGCCGCGAACCATGCGGATCAGCCGGTCGAGGACGCGGCCCTCGCTCACCCGCAGGCCGTCGTGCTCGTACTCGTTGGTGATCCAGGGGCGCAGGCCGCGCACCGCTCGCGCCGTGGCCAACGAGTCGTCGGTGTCGACGTACATGTCGTCGTGGTAGATCGCGGCGGCGACCGGCACCTCGTTGCGGGCCAACTGCTGCGGGTCGTACAGGTCCGGCCAGTCCGTGCGCCGCGCCAGCAGCTCCGCCGCCTCGCCCAGCGGTTCCAGCGACGGATCGGTGCCAACCATCCACGGGTAGATCATCTCGCCGGTCAGCAGCACCGGTCGGCCCTCCGCCAACGCCCGGTCGGCGTCGAACTGCGGGAACTCGGCCCGTACCGTCTCGGCCGCCCACCCGGTGGCGGCCGGCGACACCGAACGCTGGCCGTAGATCGACTCGTGCAGCAGCGCGTAGAGCGGGCGGCTCGCGTACGACAGGTGGCCCTGGACCTCGGCGAGGAACGGGTCGGAGAGCTGCGGGCCGGGCACCCCGGGCAGGAAGGCGTCTTCGAGCAGGTAGTGCAGGGTGTGCGACCCGTTGCCGGTGCCCAGCGTGATGCCGATCGCCTGGAACGCCTCGGCGGTCAGCAGCCCACCGCCGGGCAGGCGCACCTCCCGCTCCCGCAGGTGCCGCACGACGGCCCGGACGGTCTCGACGTCCTCCGGGTAGCGCGTGTAGTGCGCCTCGACCTTGCGCTGCACGCGTGGGTAGGCGGCCCGGTAGACGTGCTGAGCCGTGCTGCGCAGGCCGGGCAGACCGCCGGTCACGAGGGCCTCGCCGACGCCCTGCGGCGCGTACGACAGGTAGGTGAGGGTGCAGAAGCCGCCGTAGCTCTGGCCGAGCAGGCTCCACCGCCCGTCCTCGCCGAGGAGTTCGCGGCGGATCAGCTCGCAGTCGCGGACGATCGAGTCGGCCCGGAAGTGCGCCAGATACCGGGCCTGCGCGGCGGCGTCTCCGCGCCGCGGCAGCGTGTGCCGGTCGGCGGAGGTGGACCGGCCGGTGCCGCGCTGGTCCAGCAGCAGCACCCGGTAGTCGTCCAGCGCCCGGTCCAGCCAGCTGTCCCGGCCCACCGGGCGCGGTGACCGGCCGCCAGGCCCGCCCTGTAGGAAGAGCAGCCAGGGCAGCGGCTCGTGCTGCTTGCCGGCGGCCACGACCTCGCGGGCGTACACCTCGATCCGCTCGCCGGCCGGGTCCGCGTGGTCGAGCGGCACCTGGAAGCGAAGGTCGGTGATGACGGTGCCTGGTTGGCGGTAGGTCGGCACGGGTGGTCCCTTCCCGGAGGTTGTCCCTGACCGGACATATTCTGACCGGCCACCGGAACCTTCTCCCCGCCCGTTGGTGGAACTGGTGGAAGAAGGGGGGTGGCGGTGTCCGACGGTGATCTGATCTCCGAGCTTTACGCCAGCTGTTTCCGGCGTCTGGTGGTCCAGTTGTACGCGGTGACGGGCGACCTGAACGAGGCGCAGGAGGCGGTCCAGGAGGCGTTCAGCAAAGGCGCTGGCCGCGCCCCGACGTTTCGCCGAGCTGGAGAACCCGGAGGCGTGGCTGCGCCGCGTCGCGGTGAACGTGGCGCGCAGCCGGTACCGGCGTCGGCGCGTACTCGATGGGCTGCTGCGTCGGATCGGTCCACCGCCGGCGGTCGCGGACCACTCGCCGGAGCACCTCGCCCTGCTCGCCGCGCTGCGCGGGCTGCCCGAGGGGCAGCGTTCAGGCTCGCACCCTGAGCAGGGGCGGACGTGTGCCGGCAGCCCCGCCACACGTCCGGCCCATTGACAGTCTCCTCATCGAGGGCCTACACAGGAGTTCGACGCCCATCTATGACAACGATGTCATCCGGGCGTCGTCACCTCGAAGGAGGGTCCGCCTCATGCCCCGATCAGGCCCGTCCCGTCTGCTCAGCCTGCTGGCGACAGCCATCACCGGCACGTCCGTCCTCGTCGCCGTCGCCGCGCCCGCCGCCGCGGCGCCGCTCAACCTCACCTCGTACGTCAACCCGTTCATCGGCACCGACGACAGCAACGCACCGAACCCGGTCGGCGGAGGCGCCGGCGGCAGCACCGTCCCCGGCCCGATCCAGCCGTTCGGGATGGTGCAGCTCAGCCCGGACACCCCGACCGCCTCACCGTCGGGGTACCGGTTCAGTGACACCCAGATCGAGGAGTTCAGCCTCACCCACTTCAACGGGGCCGGCTGCGCCAACAACGAGGACCTCGGCATCCTCCCGATCACCGGCGCCCTCGGCTCCTCGCCGGGCACCGCCTGGACGTCCTACCGCGCCACCCAGAACAAGAGCCAGGAGCAGGCCCGGCCCGGTTTCTACCAGGCGGTGCTCAGCAACTACGGCAACACCAGGGTGGAGGCCTCGGCCACCACCCGCACGGCCGCCCTGCGACTGACCTACCCGTCCACCACCAGCGCCCGAGTGCTGATCAACACCAGTCGCAGCGCCACCGGCAACCGGGCCGGCTCGCTCGCGATCAACGGGTCGACCGTGACCGGCAGCGTCACCGGCGGTGGATTCTGCGGCAGCTCGAAGACGTACCAGATCTTCTACCGGATGGAGTTCGACCGCGCGCCGAGCGGCACCGGCACCTGGCTCGGTGGCACCGTCACCGCCGGCGGCACCAGCGTCAGCGGCACGAACTCGGGCGGCTATCTCACCTTCGACACGTCCGGCAACGCGGTCGTGCAGGTCAAGATCGGGATCTCCTTCGTCAGCCAGGCGGGCGCCGCCGCCAACCTCGCCGCCGAACAGTCGGGCTTCGCCTTCGACACCGTCCGCACCAACGCCGACGCCCAGTGGAACAGCGTCCTGAACCGGATCCAGGCCACCGGCGGCACGGCCGCCGACCTGCAGAAGTTCTACACCGCGCTCTACCGCGTCTTCATCAATCCCAACATCTCCAACGACGTCAACGGGCAGTACCGCGGCTTCGACAACGCCATCCACAGCGCGAGCCATCCGGTGTACCAGAACTACTCCGGGTGGGACATCTACCGCTCGTGGGCGTCGCTGATCGCCTACCTCGCGCCGCAGGAGGCCGCCGACATCGCGAAGTCGATGGTGCTCGACGGCCAGCAGGGCGGCCTGCTGCCGAAGTGGTCACACAACCACAACGAGGCGTTCGTGATGACCGGCGACCCGGGGCCGATCATCGTGGACAGCATCTACCAGTTCGGTGTCCGTGACTTCGACACCGCCGCGGCCCTGGCGCTGATGAAGAAGAGCTCGGCCGGCGGCACCACCCAGGGCAGCCCGATCCGGGGCCGCCAGAGCGGCTACGTGCAACGCCAGTACATCGACGGCGATCCGTCCGACTCGTTGGAGTACTCGGCGAGCGACTTCGCCGTCGCCCAGTTCGCCCGCGCGCTCGGCGACACCGCCACGTACAACACGCACATGACGCGCGCCCAGTGGTGGCGCAACACCTTCAACACCGAGTCGAGCTACGTGCACCCGCGCAACGCCGACGGCACCTGGCCCTGGCCACTCGACCCGGCCAGCCAGTCGAACTTCGTCGAGGGCAACGCCTCGCAGTACACCTGGATGGTCCCGTACAACTTCGCCGGCCTGATCAACCTGATGGGTGGGCGGCAGACCGCGATCCAGCGGCTGGACCACCACTTCACCCAGACCAACGGCGGGCAGTCGCAGCCGTACTTCTACATCGGCAACGAGCCGGAGCACGGCGTGCCGTGGGCGTACCACTTCGCGGCGGCGCCAGCCGGCACGAGCGCCGCCGTACGACGGATCATGAACGAGTCGTTCACCACCGGCGCCGGCGGACTGCCCGGCAACGACGACCTCGGCGCCACCTCGGCGTGGTTCGTCTGGTCGGCGCTCGGCATGTACCCGCCGACCCCGGGCGCGGACACCCTCGCCCTGCACGGCCCGCTCTTCCCCTCGATGCTGGTCGACCGGCCCACCGGTGATCTCCAGATCACCGCTCCCGCCGCCAGCCAGGGCAACCAGTACGTCCAGGGCCTCTCGGTGAACGGCACATCGACGCAGCGGACCTGGCTGCGGTACGAGGACATCGCCGGGGGCGGCACCCTGGCGTACACGATGGGCGGTGCGCCGTCGGCCTGGGGCACCGACCCGGCCAACGTGCCGCCGTCGTTCAACGACGGGTTCACCCCACCGCCGGCCGCCCCGGACCTGGGCACCAACCTCGCCGCCGGCAGGCCCGCCACCGGCTCCGCCGCCTGCAACAGCGCCGAGGGCCCGGAGAAGGCGTTCGACGGGCGGCTCGGCAGCACCAGCAAGTGGTGCTCCCTCGCTGCCGGCACGAAGACCCTCCAGGTCGACCTCGGCGCCAACCAGACGGTGCGGTCCTTCGTCGTCAAGCACGTCGGGCTCGGCGGCGAGACCACCGGCTGGAACACCGGCGCCTTCACCATTCAGACCAGCTCCGACGGCACCACCTGGACGACCCGCGCGACGGTGACCGGCAACCGGTCCAGCCGCACCTACCACCCGATCGGGGCGGTGACCGCCCGCCACGTCCGGCTCGCCATCACCACCCCCACCAACAACGGCAACGGCGCCGCCCGCATCGCCGAGTTCGAGGTGTACGGCGGCGCGGCGGCCACCAACCTCGCGCTGAACCGGCCGGCCGTCGCCGACTCCCAGTGCGCCAGCACCGAGGGGCCGGAGAAGGCCGTCAACGGCAGCACCTCGGGCGGCAACACCGACAAGTGGTGCTCGACCGGCGCCAGCAAATTCCTGCGGATCGACCTGGGCGCGACCCGCGCGATCACCAGCATCCGCGTCCTGCACGCCGGGGCGGGAGGCGAGAACCCGGCCTGGAACACCCGGGACTTCGACCTTCAGGTGTCCCCTGACGCCGCCACCTGGACGACCGCGGCGCAGGTTCGGGGCAACACCGCCGACGCCAGCGAGCATCCGGTCTCGGCCAGTGGCCGGTACGTACGGGTGAACGTGCTCACCCCGACCCAGACCACCGACGGGGCCGCACGTCTCTACGAGGTGGAGGTGTACGGGTGAACACCAGATTCCTCTCCGCCGTACTGGCCGCCGTGCTCGCCACCGGCCTGTCCGCCGCCGGTGCCGGGCCGGCGGTGGCCGGCCAGACCAGCATGCGGGCCGCCGATCCGAGCGTGATCCGCGTCGGCAGCACGTACATCTCCGTCCAGTCGCTCGACGGCGGGATCGCCGTCCGCCAGGCATCGTCGACCGACGGGCTGGCCGCCGCTCCCGCCCACCGGGTGTGGTCGGACACCCGCAACCTGGGCGAGGTCTGGGCTCCGGAACTCGTCACCGACGGCGGCCGCTACTACATCTTCTTCTCGGCCGGGCGCGGCCCCGCACACCGCATGTACGCGATCAGCTCGGCGTCGCCGGCCACCGGCTACACGGCCGAGAGGCAGCTCGCGCTGCCCGGCGGCAAGTGGGCCATCGACGGCAGCCTGTTCACCTTCGACGGGCAGCGGTGGTTCGTCTGGTCGGGGTGGGCCGGCGACACCAACGTCGAGCAGAACATCTACCTCAGCCGGATGAGCGACTCGCTCACCCCGACGGGCAACCGGTTCATCATCTCGCAGCCCCGGGAGAGCTGGGAACGCGTCGTCGGCAACCCGTACATCAACGAGGCCCCCGAGGCGATCAGGGACCCCAACGGGCAGCTGCACATCGTCTACTCCGCCAACGGCAGTTGGAGCAACCAGTACTGCCTCGCGGACCTGCGCCTGCGGGCCGGCGGCGACCCGACCTACGTGTGGGACTGGTACAAGTCGAACGGCTGCCTGTTCGGCTCGAACCGGGCCACCATGATGGCCGGCTGGGACCCCACCCTGCACGTCGACGGCCCCGGCCACCACAGTTTCGTCCTGCTCAACGGCGACATCGCCACGAGCCCGCCCGCTGGGCCTAGGTTCCCGCTGATGTTCCACGCCGTGCCGAAGGGCACCCCGTACTCGTGGGCGAACCGCTACTGGTACACCGGCACCTTCTGCTGGTGGGGAAACACCACCTACCGCCGCGCCAACGTGCCCGGCCCGACGACCGACACCGGGTTCAGCATCAAGTTCTTCGAGTGATCCGCACGCTTCAACGGCCGACGCCGGCCAGCGTGGCGAGACGCGCCACGCTGGCCGGCGTCGGGTGAGCGACGACGGTCAGAAGGTCACGCTGACGCCGGCCGCCTTGCACGCGGCGGTGATGTCCGCGCCGGCCGTGTTAGCGTTCCATCGCGCCCCAGATGGGCCTACCCCCCGGAGGTTGTGGCTACTTCAGCCGCCACGCCGAGATCAACACGACGTACGTGTGTCTCGCGCGGAGTCCGGGGCGTCGGCGCCCTCGGGGCTTTGTCATCGGTGCGGTTGGTGGACGCCGCGGGCTTCCGGTCGGGTCTTCGGATCGACCGGGAAGACGGCACACATGGCAGTCACGTTCAACCACACCATCATCGCCACAAAGGACACGAGCGCGTCGGCCGCGTTCTACCGGGAGCTGTTCGAGCTGCCGGAGGCGCCATCGTGGGGGCCGTTCGCCAACGTCCTGCTCGACGAGGGCGTGCTGCTCCAGTTCGCCGAGCCGCCGGTGGACATCCAGATGCAGCACTACGCGTTTCTCGTCGACGACGAGTTGTTCGCGCGGTGCTTGGCGCGCATCGAGGGGCGCGGCATCACGTACTGGGCCGACCCGCAGATGAAGCGGGAGGGCGAGACCAACACCGAGCACGGCGGGCGGGGCTTCTACTTCTTCGACCCGGCGGGGCACGCCATCGAGATCATCACGCGGCCGTACCTGTAAGCCGCACGGGATGCCACTTTAACCCGCCATAGACATAGGCGCGCACGCATAGCCGGCTAATTCCGGCGGGACTTCGAATAGAGACCCTGGTGGATATCTTAGCGAAATATTTGTTCGGGACGCATAGACGGAGGTGTCGGTGAGACACAGAAGACGATTGCGGTCAAGACTCGCCGCAGTGGTTGCGGCACTGGTCGCCGCACAGGTGGGGCTCGTCGCCGCCCCGGCGTCGGCAGGGGAGAAACGCCTGTGGGAGGTGGAGGTCGCCAAGATCCCCACCGCCAAGTACACCCGCGACGCGAAGGTCTACATCACCGAGTCCGTCCAGGCCCTACGGCCGTACGTGGATGGCGGGCTGGGAGACAGCCGGATCGCCCCGGTGCTGGCGGACGTCGAGAGCCGGTATTTCGACGGCGCACGGCTCAAGAGCGCCGGCGACGGTGCGACGGTGTTCGACAACCTCCAACATCTGGAGTCGTTCCTCAAGAGCCGGCTCACCGGCGCGAGCCCGCCCAACGGCGAGGCCGAGCAGGCACATGTGGTTGCGCTGGTGGAGACCTTGTCCGGGTTGCGCCTGCTGGCGGACGCCGCGATCCAGGATGCCGAGGCGACGATCGGGCCATTCCGGGCCAGCCCGCCGCCCGCGCCCGCCCCGGCTGGCCTGGCCCAGGCGTTCGCGGACCTGGACGCGGCCAAGGTCAGCCTGGCCAAGGCCGACACCATGCTGGCCAAGGCCAATCCGACCCCGGCGACGGTCCATGCGGCGAAAGCCTGGGACAACGGCTTCCGCGTCCTGACCCGGCTGGGCATCACCTACAACGGCGACCACGATGACGACGGGGTCATCGATGTGATCGAGCTGCGGTTCGGGTCCAGCCCGCTGCTGGTCGACTCCGACGGCGACGGGTTGACCGACAAGTTCGAGATCACCGAGTTGGCTGGCTGGACCCGACCCAACGCCGTCGACAGCGATCAGGACGGGGTCGCCGACGGCGCGGAGGACGTCGACGGCGATGGCCTCACCAACCTCGACGAGCAGCGGCTCGGCACCTCGCCCACCAACCCGGACACCGACGGCGACGGTGCCACTGACGGTGCCGAGGTGGCCCAGGGCAGCAATCCGCTCGTCGCCGACCAGCCACGCGCTCCGCCGACACCCGGCGACGTCCCGCCAATCGTCCCCGTCCCCACGGACACCGACACCGACGGCGACGGCCTGCCGGACCTCGTGGAGGAGGACGGCCTCACCGATCCCGCCAACGTCGACACCGACGGCGACGGGCTCTCGGACTTCACCGAGGACGACCTCTCGATCAACCCCCGTGTTCAGGACACCGACGGGGATGGTCTACGCGACGACTACGAGGTCGCCAACGCCGAGTCCCATGGCCTCGACCCTGGCCGATTCGACGAGCAGATCAGCAAATGGACGTACGTCTCCGATTTCCTGCTCGGCATGTTCGCCGGCGACTTCGCCGAGAAGGACTCGATGGCGTGGCTCGCGGGCAACCTGTGTGGCGGCGGGCTGAGCGTCATCCCGGTCGTCGGCTGGATCCTTGGCGGGCTCGCCGACATCCGCGACACCATCGCCGCGCTCATCCACGGCGAGTGGGTCAGCGCGGGTCTCAGCATCCTCGGCGTCGTCCCCTACGTCGGTGACGCGGTCGCGCTCCCCGCCAAGGTCGCGAAGTTCGTCCTCAAGTACACCCACCGCCTCATGCCGGCGGCCCGGTTCGTCGCCAAGTACGACAAGATCCCCGACACCGTTAAGGAGCTCACCTACGAGCTCATCATGCCGGAGGTCTGGGCAGCCCTCGTCGAACCGGAGGGTATGGCGGCCGCCGCCAGCGGCAAAATCAGCAAGGGCAACTTCGATCGGCTGCTCAGAGGTGAGCGCACCGATCTCCAGAAGATCCACTTCGCGCTCAAGGCGGTGGGCAGCAACGGGCGGAATCTGCACGTCCCCGGCCCCGACGTCAGGTGGGCCACGGGCCGTAACGACGGTCAGAACATCTTCGTCGACGAACTCATGGGATACCGTGACGACACCACTCGCGGCCGGCCCCAACTCTGGCTGAGGCAGGCCGGCGTGCCAGGGCAGTTCGAGCCCAGCGGCCGGTCGACCGACTATGGCGAGTACAGCCCTGAAGGCTGGGTCATCCACGAGGTCAAGACCGGCGTCCCGACCGAACACGACCGCCACAACCTCGTTCAGTGCGATGAGGACAGGTGGTACGCCGACCCGGCCAACCAGGACAAGATCCTGGCGGACAACAAGATCAACCCACAGTTCCGAGACACAAAGATCAAGGGAGCACAATGGCACTTCATGCCACACGGTGGGTATAACTCACTCGGCCCATCGGATCTTGTGCTCGATTGTCTGAAGAAGAACAACATCCCCTTCACCATTCACTTCCCGCTGAGCTAGCCGGGTTCGTCGGGGGCCGGGCCGCCAGCCCGGCCCCCGACGCGTTCACCACGAAGGAACATGCGCCCATGACAGTCGAACCACCTCCCTACGCGGTGCCCGACGTCGAGTCCGAGGACCCCACCGGCGACCCGGGCTACGTCCTCTACCGCGTCGACCGACTCGCCGGCTTCCCTCCGGTCGCCGCGGCCACCGGCCGCACCCCGAGCGTCATTCCGGCGATCTGCTCGGACGACAGCGTGATGCGGGAGGTTTTCGCCCAGAGCCGCGACGCGCTCTCCCGGCAGCTCTGGGTCGGTACCGACGACGGGCTGCGCTGGGAGTTGAGCTTCGGCGACGGTGTCAAGTTCATCGTCGACACCGGGGACGAGCCCGTGGATCTGCTCCGGGACGCTCTGGAGGCGCAGCCCTGCGTCCGCAACGCCGAACGCTACTGCGACGAGAACTTCAAGGTCGAAACGACCCGGGTGCTGCGGGCCGACGAGATGGCTGCCTCCTTCATCGACACGGTCGTCACCGCCCACCGCGAGTTCGCCCGTCGCCAGGGCATCGATCTGCCGTACTGAGGCCAGCACGGTGCTTTACGGTGCGGGTCGACGGCACACGAGGAGGAACGACGATGGCTGCGTCCGTACGACGTCTGGCGACCGCGGTGGCCACGGCGTCGACCCTGGTTTCGTTGGGGGCGTGCAGCACCGGTGACGCAGCCGAGGTGCGGACGCCGGGCACGGAGGTGACGGTCACCCCGTCGCCGGCCGCCCAGCAGGAGTTCCAGCGGTTGGAGAAGACGTTCGAGGCGCGGCTGGGGATCTACGCCGTCGACACGGGCACTGGTCGCAGGGTGGAGTACCGGGCCGACGAGCGATTCGCGTACGCCTCGACGTGGAAGGCGTTGGCCGCCGCCGAGGTGCTGGACGAGACCACGGACGCCGAGCTGGATCGTGTCGTGCGGTACTCGGCGCAGGACCTGGTGTCGTACTCACCGATCATCGAGAAGCACGTCGCCGAGGGCATGAGCCTGCGCGCCGTCGCCGACGCCGCCGTGCGCTACAGCGACAACACGGCCGGCAACCTGCTGCTGCGTCACCTCGGGGGGCCGCAGCGGTTCGAGAAGGAGCTGCGCGAGGTCGGTGACACGGTCACCGACGCGGCCCGCTACGAGACCGAACTCAACGAGGCGACGCCGGGTGACACGCGGGACACCAGCACCGCGCGGGCTCTGGCGGACGACCTTCGGGCGTACGCCGTGGGGGACGCCCTGGAGCCCGCGGACCGCGACCTTCTGTGCGGCTGGCTGCGGGGTAACACCACCGGTGGGGCGCTGATCCGTGCCGGGGTGCCGGCGGGCTGGGTCGTCGGGGACAAGACCCGCACCGGGGGGTACGGCACCCGCAACGACATCGCCGTGATCTGGCCGCCCGACCGCGCCCCGATCGTCCTCGCCGTGCTGTCCAGCCGGGGCGAGAAGGACGCCACCCACGACGACGCTCTCATCGCCCAGGCCACCAAGGTGGTCGTCGCCCAGCTGTGACTTCCGGCGGTCACTCCACCGTCCAGGCGATGGCGGGAGGGTGGACCCGAGCGCACAGCGGCCCGCCTGCGGCATCGGTCAAGCCGACTCGGCCGACCAGCGTCCCACTGCCCTCGTGTGCGGCGCGGAGCAGCTCGGTCGGGATGTCGGTGAACATCAACTTCGCCCGTCTGAACATCGCGAAGCCGTCCTCGGTCACCGCGCCCCAGCTCAGGTACAGGAACCGTGCTCCGGGACGCCCGTGCACCCACGGCCCTCCGACATCCAGCATCCCGTCGATCTCCCGGCTGGACACCTCGAAGCGCCAGGTCGTCGTCGCCGCGTCGGCCGGCACCTGATCGACCACCTCGGCCTTGCGCTGGACCCCGACGTGCACGTTGCCGAGCCGCAGCGCGTCGGCTTCCGCACTGGCGCGCCGCCCCGGAAGGTCGCTGCCGTCGATCCGGATCCGCATCCCACCGACTCTAGTGCGGCGGCCGCCGTTCGATATTCCGCTGGTGGGAGCGGATGGACGTGGCGCGGCGCTAGAGCGTCGCCGATGCGCGCGGCGTCAACCGGCCGACGAGAAGGTTCCGCCGGCCACCGCGAAGCTCACCAGAATCGCGCCGGCCAGTGGCACGGCCACCGCGACGGCGAGCGCCCGCCGACGATGCGACCCGCCGGTCAGCACCACGATCAGCAGGCCCAGCGCAAGGTCGATGGCCACGTTCCACCACGCGCCGGGCGGGTAGTTGGGGTCGGTCGCCTTGCCGGCGAACCGGGCCGCCTCCTCGAAGAACACGGCGGCCGGCAGCGCGGTCCCGACGACCTGCCGCCACCCCGCGCCGCGCGCCCAGGTCCCGCCGGTGCCGAAGACCACTCCGGCGAGCACGCCGAAGAGCATCCAGACCAGCGACGACGGCGCCCAGAGCATCGCGAGGTCGTCGCCTTGCAGGAGTGCCGCCGCGAGGTAGTAGCTGGGCACCGCGACGACGAGCAGGACGGCGGCGCCGAGTGCCGAACGCAGCCGTCCGGACCGCGCCCAGTAGCCGAAGAAGGCGGCGACGGCCCAGGTCGCGGTGGAGTTGCCGAGTTCGGCGATGGGGTACGGCAGCCAATTGATCCAGCAGAAGTCGAGGAAGCCGAGCAGGAATCCGCCCGCCACGGAGGCGAGCGCCACCGTCCGGTCACCAGGTCGCATGGCCGCAGAGCATACCGAGTATGCCCCGGCCGGCCTGGTCGGCCCTCGTCTGCGCGATCGGTCTGACAGAGGCCGGATCTAGGTTGCCGTGTTGTCGTACTCCGTCTGGTGGCGGCGGATTTCGACGTGGTGGTCGGCGGACCAGGCGGCCAGGGCCAGGACGGTGGAGAGCAGCGACGTGCCCAGTTCGGTGAGGGCGTACTCGACGCGGGGCGGGACTTCCGGGTAGGAGGTCCGGGTGACGAGGCCGGTGCGCTGCAGGTGCTTCAGGGTCAGCGTGAGCATGCGCTGAGAGATGCCGGGGATCGCGTCGCCCAGGTTCGAGTAGCGGATGGGGCCGTCTGCGAGCGTACCGATGATCAACACGCTCCACTTGTCGCCGACGAGGTCCAGGACCTCGCGGATGAAGTCGGCGTCCTGGTCGTTCCAGTGCGCACAGGGCCCTGGCGCGGCCCGGACGTTCGCCCGGACGTTGGTTCGCCTCCGTCGCAGATCCTCGCCACTCATACCCGCCACCCCTCCGTCAGCCGGTTGCCACGCACATGAATGTACCTTTTGTGGCTCTCCGATTCTAATGCATCATGGGGCTACGAACAGGAAGTGAGAAACGAGGAGGAGTGCCATGAAGATCGAGTTCTGGTCGGACATCGTCTGCCCGTACTGCGGGCTGATGGATCACCGGCTCCACCAGGCCCTGGAGCGGTTCGAGCACGCCGACCAGGTGCAGGTGATCCACCGGTCGTTCCAGCTACACCCCGACCTGCCCCGTGAGGGTGTCAGTCAACGGGAGTTGATCAAGATCGCCGGGGCCCCCGCGACGACCGTGGACCGGGTCCTGCGGCCAATCGAGCGGGCCGCCAAGGCGGAGGGCCTGACGCCCTACCACGCGGTCGACCGCACGCTCGGCCCGACGGACTTCGCCCACGAACTGCTCGCCTACGCGACCGACCAGGGCCGCGGCAACGAGATCTGGTCGGCCATGTTCCGGGCGCACTTCGGGCAGGCCCGCAAGCTGTGGACGACCGAGGAGGTCCTCGACTTCGCCGCCGAGGTGGGCCTGGACCGCGCCGGGGCCGCCGAGGCCCTGCGCAGCCGCCGCTACCGGGCCCGGTTGGCGGCCGATCAGCGCGAGGCACAGCGCCTCGGGGCTCGCGGCGCGCCGTTCCTCGTGTTCGACGGCCGCTTCGCGGTGCCCGGGGCGATCGGCCTCGACGACCTGCTCGCGGTCATGGCCAAGGCGTGGGACGAGAGTCATCCCACTCCGCAGCCGCTGCCGGTTATCGCCGACGCCGAGGGCATCTGCGCCCCGGACGGGTGCGCGGTACCCGACCGCACCATGTGAGCCGCTCGCCCCAGGCGACGGATTTCCCGCTATCAACCCGAGCCGACCGCTCGGGGCAGCAGACACGGACCCACGAGGGCCCGAGACACCGAATTGGAGTTAACAGCCATGTCAGATCTGCAGGCGCAGGACAGTGCTCTGATCCTGATCGACCACCAGGTCATCTCGATGGGGTTCATCAAGACCCAGTCGCCCGACGTCGCCAAGTTGAACAGCATCACCCTGGTGAAGGCGGCGAAGGTCCTCGACATCCCCAACGTCTGGACCAGCAGCACCGAGGACGACAACCAGGACTGGTGGATGCCCGGACTGGAGGAGATCAACCCGGAGGCCTATGCGAACCGGATCAAGCGCACTGGGATCATCGACTCCTGGGACGACCCGAACTTCGTACGGGCCGTCGAGGCCACCGGCCGACGGACCCTGATCATGGCCGGCACCACCAACGACGGCTGCCTGATCTACACCGCGCTCAGCGCCAAGCGGGCCGGATACGACGTCTACGCGGTGCTCGACGCCGGAGGATCGGTGTTCCAGATCTCCGAGGAGGTGGCGCGACTGCGCATGACGCAGGCCGGCGTCACCCTGACCACCACCGCCGCAGTCCTCGGCGAACTCGCCAAGGACTGGGCCACGCCGCACGGCCAGCAGATTCGTCAGATCCTGGCCGACAACTTCAAGACCGTACTCGGTGGATTCGGGTTGGCGAAGTAGGCGCGGCGCCCCAGCGGGCCCGACGGCAGGCTGTGCGCAGCTCACGCCGGGCCCGCTTCAAGGGCGGCGAGCGATCAGTCGCTGGCCTTGTGGTCCTCGCCGTACTCGCCGCGGATGGGTAGGTAGTAGGCGGGTAGGAAGCCGGCGATGATGGCGACGCCCGCGATCGGCACGAACGTGCCGACGAGGATGCCGGAGCCGATCCAGATCAGGGCGAGCGCGAATCGGCGGCCGATGGCCCGGACGCCGAAGGGGCCGAGGCTGGGGTCCAGCAGTTTGGCGCGACGGAGATAGGCCCAAATGATGTTGAACAGGGCTGCCGCCGTCCACAGTGTGGCGCCGTAGACGACGACCGCCGTACGCAGGCCCTGCTCCGCACGTAATGAGCCGGCGAGCAGCGACGTGGAGAACGGCAGGAACGCGATAACCATCAAGAGCAACGTGTTGAGGAACAACACCCCATGGTCGGCGTGCCGGACCCGGTCGAACATGACGTGATGGTTGACCCACACCTGCCCGATGAGCAGGAAGCTCAGCGCGTACGCCAGGTATGACGACCACAACGCCCCGAGGCCCCGCAGGAGATGCCCGAAATCCTCCGGCGGTTGGATCTCCAGCACGAGAAGCGTCACGGCGATGGCGAAGACAGCGTCGCTGAAAGCTACCAGTCGGCCCGGTTGACGCGCGAGCCTCGGGCCATCGCTCCTGGAAAGCATGCCCCAAGTATGCTATTTGTCCGCTTCTGCCGCGCTCGTCCGCGGCCCGCGCGCGGCCTAGTTCTGCGGTGCCAAGGTGCGCAGGACGCAGAACTCGTTGCCCTCGGGGTCTGCCATGACCACCCAGTTCCGGCCCGCGCCCTGGCCCACATCCGTCCTGGTGGCGCCGAGGCTGAGCAATCTGGTCACCTCGTCGTCGGTGCTGCCGTCGATCGGACTGACGTCAAGGTGCAGCCTGTTCTTCACGGTTTTACCCTCGGGCACCTGGATGAACACCAGGGTGGGCGCCATCTGGCGGGCCCGGACATCCTCGACGGTCGGCACCCAGGAGCCGATCTCGACCTTGCCCTCGCCCCGGTCGATCACCTGGAAGTCCAGGACCTCGCACCAGAAGGCCGCGAGCCTCTCCGGATCGTGGCAGTCAACGGCCAACTCGGTGAACCTGCTTGTCACGACTCTCCCTCACAGCGCGGACGGCGCTCAGAGTATGCCGCCCGCCCGACAGATCCAAGATCGTCCTGGCCGCGAAATGATCACCGCTCCCGTTGTCTGAAGTCAGCCCCTCATGCTTGGTCAAGACACAGGCAGAAGGGGTGCCCGGCGGGGTCGAACATCACCCGGACGTTCTGCTGCGGCTGGATCTCCGCCACGGTGGCTCCCAGGGCGACCGCCTCGGCGACGGCCGAGTCCAGGTCGCCGACCTGGAAGTCGAAGTGCATCATGGGGCGCTGTTCCCCGTCGATCGGAGGCCAGACCGGCGTCCGGTAGCCATCCGCCTGCTGGAACACGAAGAAGGGTCCTTGCGGGGAGGCGGCGACGATCGCTGTTCCAGGCTCCTCGTGTCCGATATGCCACCCGAGAAGCTCGGCGTAGAACCTGGCCAGACCGCTGGGGTCCGGCGCCTCGATCGTCGTTCCCCACCACATGCCGCTGGTTCGTGACCTCATGCCCGTAGCCTGCCCTATGATCACGACCTCGTGGTGCCGAGAGCGCGCCAGGTCAGGCGGCGGTCTGCTCTCCAGCCGAAGACCAACCCCCGGCCCGCGCTTGCGCGGACCGCGCCGACGCCACGAGAATCCTGGGCCGTGTCGGAAGATCACCAGCCGGAGAGCGGCGAGGACGAGACGGTCATCGAGAGCTACGTCGCCGGGTGCCCCATCGACCCGGGGTTGGCCGGTCAGATCGTCGGGTTGGCAGACCTACCGTGGAACGATCGGGACCTTACCGACAGGGCGATGCGCGGTCTCGGGTGGTCTGACGACGAGGTACCGACCGACGAAGCTCGCTTCGTCACCGCGGCCGGTCACGCCGTCTACGGCGACTTCTGCCTCTACCTGCCGTTCGCCCATTCCTACGACGTCGGCGGCGAGTTGTGGCCGGACGACTTCTGGGGCTCGCTGCCCGGCTGGTCGAGCCAGCCGGCCGGCCGCGAGGAGTTCAAGGCGCACGTCGACGCTGCCATCGACCGGTTCGCCGAACAGCTCGGCCCACCGGAGTGCGACGTCCGGACCGAAGGCCGGCACCTCTCCATCGGTCGGTACTCGCGGCGGTACGCGGCCTGGCGACGTGACGGCAACATCCTCGTGATCGGCGTGGCCCTGGACGGCTACTCATACGCCCAGGACGAGGAGGCCGTCGTCTACATCGGTGAGTTCGCCAAGGACAGGCCGTTCCCGAACGCCGCGGACTTCCTCAACCTCCTGCACGCCTAGACCCGCTGCCGCGCCAACCGAATATTCCGTGGTGTCGAACAGCTGCCCTGGGATGCTGTCCGGGTGACCGTCATCCGCTCGGTGGTCCTCGTGGGCCTGTTCTCGGCGAAGGACCGCGATTACCAGGATCGCCTCGACGCGCTGGAGGCGCAGGTAACGGCACTGGGAGGCCAGGTGCTGGACCGGTTCGTCCAGCGCAGGGGCGTCTCCGACGGTGGGGTACGACTGATGACCGCGCCATTGTCGCGTCGGTTCCTCATCGGCCCGGGAAAGCTGGACGAGATCGCCACGACCTGTTCGAGCAGAAACGTCGACGCGGTCGTCTTCATCAACGGCCTGAGCGGCTACCAGCGCAGATGGCTGTCGACGCGCCTCGGGCGCCCGGTGCTGACCCAGGCCGACCTCGACCCGTCAGCGCATCACCTGACCAGCCCCACCCGATCTCAGCGTCGCGTTGGCCGTGGCCAGAGACCCAGACGCCAACGGTAGTGCGACATCACCTCGCGTCTCAAACACGCTATACGTGGAGTCGCCGAGCGGGCCGGGCCCGTGTGCGAATGGTCAGCGGGTCAGGCCGACGAGCGTCGCCAGGCGCGCCACGCCGGCCGGCGCCGGGCAACCCCGGGCGACTTCGGCGATCACGGTACGCGCCAGAGGCCGACACCGGACCTCGGCCGGCGCAACGCTGTCCGCGTCCACGAGGGCGCGTGCGGCGCCGCGCAGGTCACCGATCTGGAGGTACGCCCGCGCGGCGTCCACCAGATACGCGCCCCGATACTCGGCCGGCAACCGCCGCCACGCCTCCCGTCGGATCACCGTCACGTGCCGCCGCACCGCCTCGGCAGCGTCACCCCGCTCCACGGCCACCATCACCCGCGCCAGGTCGACAACGATCGGCCCGAAGCTGGTGCGGTGCGTGTCGTCGTACCCCCGAAGCTGGGCAGCGATCCCGGCGGCCCGGTCGGTCAGCTCCTCGGCGCGGCGGCTGTCGCCGCAGCCGGCGGCGGCCAGAGCGGCCTGGAGCAGCAGAGTCCCACCCACAGCCCACTCCCCCGCCGGCCGCTGCGGCGTCGGTGGGATGCGGTTCGCGGCGGTGAGGGTCGCGGTGAGGGCCAGGCGGTCCCGGCCCGACGCGCGCAGCGCCTGCCCGACCGACACGGCCGCCGTCGCGGCGAGGACCCGATCGTCGCCCGCCACGGCCATCGCCCGGTCGGCGGCCAGCCACCCGAGGTCGGCCTCGCCGAGCTTCACCAGCACGGATGAGGTGATCCGGTACGCCTGCACCAGCAGCTCCGCCGCCTGCGCGCCCTGGGCGGCGTCGAGCAGACCCGGCAGCACCCGCACCAACTGCGCGTAGTGCGCGTGCTGGTAGGTCATCCAGGCGTACCCGACGTGCCTTCTCAGCTCATCCGTTGTCTGGGCTGGGGCTTGTGGAGTGTCGTAGCGGGCGAGAGCGGCCCGGATGTCGTCCACCCCGTCCGGCGTGCCGGCCGGCGTGCTCCGCGGCTGGCCGAGCAGCACCTCTGGCTCGACCCGCAGCACGTGGGCCAGTTCCTGGATCACCGAGTACCGGTCCAGGGTGCGGACGCCCCGCTCGACCTTGTCCACCCAGCTCTTCGACCTGCGGAGCCGGTCGGCCAGCATCTGCTGCGTCATCTGCCGCCGCACCCGCCAACACGCCACACGCCGGCCGATCGGTAGGTCATCGCTGGTCACGCCGCCACCGCCGGTCCGGGACCGCGCGGGTCGTGTCCTCCACCGGTACGCGATCCGCCTCGGCCTGGGCCAGGAGGCGTTGCTTGGCGGCCTCCCGCTCGGCCGCCTCCGACTGTTTGCCCTTGTTCTCCGGAGCGCTGTCGTCCTGACCGCTCATCCCCGCCTCCTCAGGTCGAGGCCCAGCGGTGATGCTCGGGGACCGACCACCCGCGTACCAGGCCAACGGGACGCAGCGACGTCCCAAAGCGGACACTAGGGCCGATCAGTGATGCCGAAATTACTGCCAGTTATGCAACCAGGTTGACGCCGATACGCCCAGCGAGCAGCCGCAGGTCGTCGGGAATGGCGCGGCGCTTGGCACGCTGTGCCAGCGTCACGACGGCATCGCGGGCGAGAGTGTTGATGGCGAACGGGATCGGTGCGGCCCGCTCAGCCTGCACAAACGCGGCAAGCGCCTCGGTGTCCCGGCGACCGCCGTCCGCGAGAGCTCTCCCGAGATCAAGCCAGTAGGACTGCTGGCGGATGGACGCCGCGAGGACCTGCGGCCGGACCTTCCGGGATAGTTCGATCACTCGGCCGGACTCGCCCTGCTCCGCAGCGATAGACATCTCCCAGAGCCCGACATTGGTCGGACCGAAACCGCAGCCGTTGAACCCGGCCCCGTCTGACGGGTCGCCGAGGGTCACCGCCTCACGTGCCGCCTCGGCAAGATGATCGCGAGCGACATCCGGACGACCACTTACCGACGAGGTCAGCGCGGCAGAAAGGTGGAGCTGTCCGAGCATCTGTCGCACCCGCTCGTCAGCCGCGTCGGCCTGAAGCTCGCGGAGCGAGCGATCGGCAGCACGGGCGGCAAGCGCGGCCGACTCGATCGGCAGGCTCTGCGCGTAGGCGAACCGGGAGGCGCCGATCCAGGCCGGGTCGTCGGTGTCCTCGGCGACCAGTGCGGCGAGCCGAGCGGCATTGAGCGCCAGGTGTCGGTATCCGAGGTGCCGGAGGCAAGCGGAGGCTTGGTATGCGACCTGGGCGAGCGCGGCCCCACCCACCGCGGCGGCTTCGAGCAGCAGACCGGGGAGCAGGCGAGCCATTGCCGGGTAGTTGCAGGAGGTCCGGAGTTGGTCGCTGCGGGCGATCTCGGCGGCCAGACGGTCCTCGGTGTAGGTCGACGGGCGGCGTTCACCGTCCTCGATTTCGATCAGGGCCGACCAGATCGCCGGTACGCACTCGGCGGCGGTCTCGCGGGCCGGATCGCCGGACTCCGTGCCTTGGCCAAGCAGGTCGGCCACGGTGACCTGGAGTGCGGCAGCGAGAGCGACCAGAGTGGAGCGGCGGTCGATGGTCTTCCGGCCCGACTCAACCTGCGACACGTAGGACTGGGTGACACCAGCGAGCCCAGCGAGGACGGCCTGAGTCATGCCGCCACGGCGCATCCGCCAGTACCGGATCCTGGCACCGATGGTGTCCGGCTTCGTCACCATACCTTCGCCCACTCCCAGGTAGAGGACCGGGATAGCGGCCACGCCCAACTATCCCCGCACGGTTGGACGGTACACCGACAGAGCGTCCAAGCGATGACGCTGAGTGCCCGAGAAGCGTCGCCCCGCGCAGTCGCACTTGGCAAACCGCAGCGTCGGAGCTGGCTACGGTCGCCTGTGACCTGGACGAGCCGGACTGAGGGCCTCGATGTGGCGCTTGCACGGCTTCCGGATCTGTCGATGAGCGTGCGTCGGTAAGGTCAAACGAAACGCCGAAGCGTACGACGTGGAGGGCGAAGCCATTGCCGTGGGCGCTCAGGAGCGCGGGTGAGGGAGTTCGAGGTGTAACCGCTCTGATGTCGAGCGATTTCATGACGATGGTGCTCAATGAGTTCGGGGTAGTCGGCCAGGTGTCTGCGGCGCGGCTCGAGTCCCGGTCTGGCGCTGGGGTCCGTGCCGTGCGCACGACCGACGGGCAGACCGCATACCTTAAGGTCACTCCCGCCCTGCTGGGGCCGCAGGCACTGGCAGCAGCTCGGCGGGAACTCTTCTTCTACCAGGACGTCGCGCCAGTCGCCTCGGTGCGCACACCGAGGCTTCTCGATTGCGTGGATGCCGAGGACGGTGTAGCCGTGCTACTTGAGGCGGCAGGCGAGCCCAAGGAGCCCACGTCATGGACTGCAGGCATGTGGGCAAGCCTGGGTCGGGAGCTGGCCACCCTACACAGCATGCCGCTACCAAAGGGCGGGGGCTGGAACCGCCCCGATGCGCTGCGCGAGGCCCTGGCCGACCCGGACCTGGAAGAGATCCACGCCTTCTGGGCCCCCGTGCTTCCGCAGCTTGCCGACCTCGTCTCCCGGCGCGTCGAACTTGAAGATCACATTGGGGCACTACCGCCGGTCTTCATCCACGGCGACTGCCACACAGACAACATCGTGCACTCTGCCGGCTCACTGGTGTTCTGTGACTGGCAGGCGGCCGGCATCGGTCGGGCTGTATCCGACCTGGCCTTCCTCAGCGTCCGTGTCACACCCGCCGGCGTGACCGTCCCCCGGGCTCTGATCGACGCCTACCTGGATCATCGGCCGTCCGAGCGCCACACGCTGCAGCGTGCGCTGCTGGCGGAAGAGCTCGCCATCCTCGTCTTCCTGTGGCCGCCCTTCGCCGCGTTCAACAGCCCGTCGGGGATCACCCACGTCCGCCGCAGAGCGCGCGAACTCACGGGGCAGTGGTTCGAGACACTAGCCTGACAAAACGTCCGCTGGGACCCGCACGGGCATCCGGATCTGCCGCCGTTCGTGCGCTTGGCTTGCTGGTCGACTGTCACCGTCGCGCTGATTGCGTTGGATCGCCGCCGTGGACATTCCCGGCAGCGGCTTCCCGGAGGAGGGCTGGCCGGGGCGCCGGCTGCAGGTTGGCCCGGAAGTCGTCCTGCGGCCGGCCCGGCCGCTCACTCGGTGCGTGATGATCGACATGGCACAGGATCGGGCGGGCGAGCGGAACGATCTGCTCAAGACCCTCGCTGAGTACCATGAACTGGCCTTCGGGGTTTTCGCCACGGTCGAGCGGTCAGGCCGGGTCGCCGCTGGCCATGTGCGCTCCTGGGCGTAGGTCGAAAGAAGCGCCGCGATATCCGCAACTGCCGCGATATGCGTGCGTCCTCCTTCAAGCGATTCGACATCAACGTCACAACGCCACGATCGCCGCCGTCTCCGCCGGCAACTGGATTCGGTCCCGCATCACCGTGACCCCCTCCCCCGTGGCCAGCAGCACCCGCCGCGCCACCTCCGGCAGGCTCACCCCTTGCCCCCGCCCAGCCAGGTTCGCCACCACCAGCGTCTCCCCCCGCCGCATCAGCAGGAACTGATCCCCGTGCTGAACGGATACCGCGTGCAGCCGAGGATCCGACAGGTCCGGAAGAGACCGACGCAGCGCGATAAGCCGCTGGTAGAACGAGAACATCTCCCGATGCTCAGGCTTGTCCAGCTCCGCCCAGTCCAACCGCGACCGCACGAACGTCTCCGGATCCTGCGGATCCGGCACGTCCCCCTCCGGCCACCCGTGCGCCGCGAACTCCCGCCGCCGCCCGTCCACCACAGCAGACGCCAACTCCGGCTCTGGATGCGACGTGAAGAACTGCCACGGCGTAGACGCCGCCCACTCCTCCCCCATGAACAGCATCGGCGTAAAGGGCGCGGTCAGCAGCAAGACAGCGCCGACCCGCAGCAGCGAAGGCGACAGCGAAGCCGAGATCCGATCACCGGTAGCCCGGTTGCCGATCTGGTCATGGTTCTGCAAATAGGCAACCAGCCGATGACCAGGGACGCGCGAGTCCAGAGGCCGCCCATGGTGGCGGTTACGGAAGCTGGACCAGGTGCCGGCGTGGAAGAACCCACCCGTGAGCACGTCCGTCAGCGTCTCCAGGGAGCCGAAGTCCCCGTAGTAGCCCTGCCGCTCCCCCGTCAGCAACGTGTGCAGCGCGTGGTGCGCGTCGTCGTTCCACTGGGCGTGCAGCCCAAAGCCGCCCGCCTCCCGAGGGGTGATGAGCCGTGGGTCGTTGAGGTCGGATTCGGCAATCAGTGACAGCGGGCGGCCCAGGTGCGTCGACAAGGACTCGACCTCGATGGCCAGCTCTTCGAGCAGCGGCACCGCTCGGGTGTCGGGCAGGGCGTGCACGGCGTCCAGGCGCAGCCCGTCGACGTGGTAGTCGCGTAGCCACATGAGCACGCTGTCGATGATGTAGCGGCGTACCTCGTCGGAGTGCGGGCCGTCCAGGTTGACCGAGCGGCCCCAACTGTTGCTCTGCTCGGCGAGGTACGGTCCGAACCGCGGCGCGTAGGCCCCGGAGGGCCCGAAATGGTTGTAGACGACGTCGAGGATCACCCCCAGCCCCTTGGCGTGAGCAGCGTCGACGAGGCGTTTCAGGCCGTCCGGGCCGCCGTAGGGCTGGTGTGGGGCGTACCAGCAGACGCCGTCGTACCCCCAGTTGTGTTCGCCGTTGAAGGCGTTGACCGGGAGCAGTTCGATCAGGTCGACACCGAGTGAGACGAGGTGGTCGAGGCGGTCGATGGCCGCGTCGAAGGTGCCCTCGGGGGTGAAGGTGCCGATGTGCAGCTCGTAGAGGATGCTGCCGGGCAGTTGCCGGCCCGTCCACGCGTCGTCGGTCCACTCGAAGGCGGCGTGGTCGTAGCGTCGGCTGGGCCCGTGCACACCCGCAGGTTGCCACGGCGACCGGGGGTCGGGCAGTGGGGTTTCGTCGTCGTTCAGCAGAAAGGAGTAGTCGAGCCCGGCGTCGGGCACCTCGACCCGCCACCAGCCGTCGGCGGCGGCGCGCATCTCGTGGTCCGCGTCGCCCGGCAGGCGCAGCCGGACCCGGGTGGCGTCCGGCGCCCACACGGTGAATTCGGTCATCACGCAGCCTCCACGGAAGCGGTGGGAGGAGCCAGCAGTGCGACGGGATAGTCGGCCAGCAGGTCGGCCACGGAGGTCTCTCCGCCACTGTAGACCCGGCCGGTGAACAGGTCCTTCACCTCGTTAACGGGAAGCGACAGGACTGTGTCACACCAGCCACCGACACGGGCCAGGCCCAGCGGCAGGCGGGTGGCCACCCCGATCGCGCCGCCCCGGTCGAAGGCCACCGCGAACCGCCCCTCCGGCCCGTGCGCCGGCACCGACCGGTAGCCGGTGAACAGCTCCGGGTGCGCCCGGCGCAGCCGCAGGGCCCGCGAGACCACCAGCAGCTTCGCGGCGCCGCTGTCGTCCACCGGCGGACGCCAGCCGCCGTCCAGACGCGCCAGCAGCTCCCGGCGTACGGAGAAGTCGACCGGGCGGCGGTTGTCGGGGTCGACGAGGGAGTTGTCCCACAGCTCGGTGCCCTGGTACGTGTCCGGAACACCGGGCATGGCGAGCTGCACCAGCTTCTGGCCCAGTGAGTTGGACCAGCCGGCCGGGGTGATCGCCGTCGCGAGCTCGGTCAGCTCGTCGTGCAGGCTCGGGTCGTCGTACATCAAATCGACCACGGCGTGCAGCGCCTGCTCGAAGACCGGGTCGGGGTCCGCCCAACTGGTCGAGGTCGACGCCTCCCGCGCGGCCTTCTCGACGTACGTGTGCAGCCGCTCCCGTTCGATCGGCCAGGCGCCGACGGCGGTCTGCCAGAGCAGGTGGGCGAAGGCCGGGTCGGGCAGCGGTGCGTACTCCATCCAGCTCTTGACCTGCTCGGCCCATTGGCCCGGCAGCTCGCTGAGCACGGCCAGGCGGGCGCGGACGTCCTCGCCGCGTTTGGTGTCGTGGGTGGAGACGGTGGTCATGCTCGCCGGCCAACGGACCTGCCGGGCGGCGGCGAAGCGGTGGAACTCCGCCGGCGGTACCCCGAAGTGGGCGGGGCTGTCGCCGACCTCGTTGAGCGCCACGAACCGGGTCCAGCGGTAGTAGGCGGTGTCCTCCACGCCCTTGGCCATCACCGCGCCGGTGAACTGGGGGAAACGCTGGGCCAGCTCGTCGTCGGGGTCGCGCAGCCGGCGGGTGACCCCGTCCAGGGCTGTGGTCAGATCCGGGCGGCGCCGGCCCGCCTCGGAGCGGGCGGCGGCGAGGTGCTGGTCGCCGTGCGGCGGGTAGCCCCGATACACGGCGAACGCGGCGGCCAGCTCGGCGAGCGCCGCGCGGGCCTGCTCGGTTGGCACCTCGGGGGCGAGGGCGGCCAGCCGGGTCAGCTCGGCGGCGAGCAATCGGGTGGCGGCGGCCAGCTTGGTGGCGTGGGTCAGGTCCTCCCACGAGGTGTGCTGCCCGGTCAGCCGGGTGTCCAGCACGGTGAAGTCACCCTCGGCGTCGGTGTCGACGAAGAGCCCGCCGACCGCGGCGAGAGCGTCGTAGCCGGTGGTGCCGTCCACCGGCCAGTCCGGCAGTTCCTCGCCGTACTCCAGGATCTTCTCCACCACGAGCCAGGCCTCCGGCGCGGCCTCCCGCAGCCGGGCCAGGTAGCCGCCGGGGTCGCGCAGGCCGTCCGGGTGGTCGACCCGGATGCCGTCGACCTCCCCGGCGGCGGCCCAGCGCAGGATCAGCTCGTGGGTGGCGGCGAACACCGCCGGGTCCTCCACCCGCAGCCCCGCCAGGTCCGAAACGGCGAAGAACCGGCGGTACGTCAGCTCGGCGTCACCGCGCCGCCAGGAGGCCAGCTCGTAGTGCTGCCGTTCGTGCACCTCGCGGGCGCTGCCGTCGCCGGTGCTGTCGGCGATGGGGAACCGGTGCTCGTGGTAGCGCAGCTCCCCGTC
Organism: Micromonospora sp. NPDC005206; assembly: GCF_040608175.1. NCBI lineage: Bacteria > Bacillati > Actinomycetota > Actinomycetes > Micromonosporales > Micromonosporaceae > Micromonospora > Micromonospora sp. NPDC005206. The sequence continues at coordinate 41,411 of NZ_JBEXHU010000023.1, read as the reverse complement.
GACCACCTTGAGGTCGTCCAGGGCGTCCGGCGCGTCGGCCAGCACCGGCAGCAGCAGCCGGCCCCGGTCCCAGTCGATGTCGAACCAGTCGGCGTACGTCGAGGCGCGCCCCCGGCGCAGCACGTCCCACCAGGCGGGGTTGGCTGGCGGCACGGCCACCCCGGCGTGGTTGGGCACGATGTCGACGACCAGGCCGAGCTTGGCGTCGCGCAGCGCGCGCAGGAGCCGCTGCCGAGCGGCTTCACCGCCCAGCTCCGGGTTGACCGCGCGGTGGTCGACCACGTCGTAGCCGTGCGCCGAGCCGGGGGTGGCGGTCAGCAGCGGCGCGCTGTAGAGGTGGCTGACGCCGAGATCGGCCAGGTAGTCGACGATCTCGGCGGTGGCGTCCAGGTCGAAGCCGGGGCGGACCTGCACGCGGTAGGTGGTGCGGACGTCGTTGGGTTTGTCGGTGTGAGGGGGCACCGCCATCTCAGATCATCCTTTCCAACACCACCAGAGAACGGTCCGGCACCCGGACGGTGCCACCCGCGCTGATCACCGTGACGTCGTCTGGTTCGGGTTCGGCGGTGCTGATCACCCGTTCCCACTTCTGGCCGTACTCGCTGCCGGGCAGGGTGAAGTCAAGCGGCGCGTCGTGGGCGTTGAAGCACAGCAGGAACGAGGCGTCGTGGTGGCGCTGGCCGTACTGGCCGCGCTCGCGGATGCCCTCGCCGTTGACGAAGAGCGCCACCGAGCGGCCGAAGTCGTTGCCCCAGTCGTCGCCGGTCATCTCCCGCCCGTCCGGGGTGTACCAGGCCAGGTCCGGCAGCGGCTCGTCGACCTCGCGCCCGCCGACCGGCAGGCCGGTGAAGAACCGGCGGCGGCGGAACACCTGGTGCCGGGCCCGGAACGCGGTCAGCGTCCGGACGAACTCCAGCAGCTGGGAGTCGGTGTTGTCCCAGTCGACCCAGGCCAGCTCGCTGTCCTGGCAGTAGGCGTTGTTGTTGCCGTGCTGGGTGCGGCCCAGCTCGTCGCCGTGGCCGATCATCGGCACACCCTGGGAGAGCATCAGCGTGGCCAGGAAGTTGCGCCGCTGTTTGGCCCGCAGGGCGAGCACCGCCTCGTCGTCGGTGTCGCCCTCGACCCCGCAGTTCCAGGACCGGTTGTGGCTCTCGCCGTCCCGGTTGTCCTCGCCGTTGGCCTCGTTGTGCTTGTCGTTGTACGACACCAGGTCGTTGAGCGTGAACCCGTCGTGGACGGTGACGAAGTTGATGCTGTGGAAGGGGCGGCGGCCGTCGTCCTGGTAGAGGTCGGCGGAGCCGGAGATCCGGGACGCGAACTCGGCCAGGGTGGCCGGCTCACCACGCCAGAAGTCCCGCACGGTGTCGCGGTACTTGCCGTTCCACTCGGTCCACACCGGCGGGAAGTTGCCCACCTGGTAGCCGCCGGGGCCGACGTCCCACGGCTCGGCGATCAGCTTGACCTGGCTGACCACCGGGTCCTGCTGGACCACCTCGAAGAAGGTGGAGAGCCGGTCCACCTCGTAGAACTCGCGGGCCAGGGTGGCGGCCAGGTCGAAGCGGAAGCCGTCGACGTGCATCTCCTGCACCCAGTAACGCAGCGAATCCATGATCAGCTGAAGTGAGTGGGGGCTGCGCACGTTGAGGCTGTTGCCGGTGCCCGTGTAGTCGACGAAGTAGCGGCGGTCCTCCTCGCTGAGCCGGTAGTAGCTGGGGGCGTCCACGCCCTTGAAGCTCAGCGTCGGCCCGAGGTGGTTGCCCTCGGCGGTGTGGTTGTAGACCACGTCGAGGATGACCTCGATGCCGGCCGCGTGCAGCGCCTTGACCATGCCCCGGAACTCCTGCACCTGCTGCCCCAGGCGGCCCAGCGCGGAGTAGCCGTGGTGCGGGGCGAAGAAGGCGATGGTGTTGTAGCCCCAGTAGTTGCGCAGCCCCAGGTCGACCAGCCGGTGGTCGTGGATGAACTGGTGCACGGGCATCAGCTCGATGGCGGTCACACCGAGCCGGGTCAGGTGCTCGATCATCGGCGGGGAGGCGATGCCGGCGTACGTGCCGCGCAGCTCCTCGGGGATGTCCGGGTGGCGCATGGTCAGCCCCCGTACGTGTGCCTCGTAGATCACCGAGTGGTGGTACGGGGTGCGCGGTGGCTTGTCGTTGCCCCAGTCGAAGTACGGGTTGACCACCACCGACTTGGGCATGAACGGCGCCGAGTCGGTCTCGTTCATCCGCTCCGGCTCGGCCATGTCGTAGTCGTAGACCGCCGGGTCCCACGTCACGTCGCCGTCGATCGCCTTGGCGTACGGGTCGAGCAGCAGCTTGTGCGGGTTGCAGCGCAGCCCGTTCGCCGGGTCGTACGGCCCGTGGACCCGGTAGCCGTAGCGCTGCCCCGGCTCGATCCCCGGCAGGTACGCGTGCCAGACGTAGGCGTCCACCTCGCGCAGCTCGACCCGCCGCTCGGCGCCGGTGTCCCACTCGTCGAAGAGGCACAGCTCCACCCGCTCGGCCAGCTCCGAGAAGATGGCGAAGTTGGTGCCCATCCCGTCGTAGGTGGCGCCCAGGGGGTACCGCTCGCCCGGCCAGACCTGCATGTCGCTCCTTCAGACCTTGGTCATGTGCGCACCGCGCCACGAGCGCACCGGCGTGGGCCCAGCGCGCACGTCGGTATTGCCCCCCGCCCCGCGGCGCCAATCCATCCTTTCAGGGGACGCCCGGAATGCACCTGTCTGATGCGCGCCAGGCCTTCAGGTGTCTTCCGTCACCTTGTCCCTTCTGAGGATGCGCGACGGCGCTCGATGCCCTTTGCTTGTTCGGGGACGCTCCCGCGCGTACCCCACTCGGCCTTCGGCCACCCCGCCACCTCCCGCTTCGCCGCCACCGACGCCGGCGCGTACCACCATGCATGGACGGAGATTGATGTGACGACCCTGCGGGTCGACGAGCAGCTCGCTGCCACCAAGGACCGGGCCCACCGGCCCACCCTGACCTCCCGGCCCCAGGTCCCGGCGCAGCCCGGCCCGGGGGTCCCCCCGCAGACCCGCCGCATCCTGATGCTCTCCTGGGAGTACCCGCCGGTGCTCGTCGGCGGCCTCGGCCGACACGTCCACGCCCTCTCCGTCGCCCTCGCCACCGCCGGCCACGACGTCACCGTCGTCACCCGCCACACCGACGGCGCACCCCTGGAGGAATACGCCGACGGCGTCCGCATCCTGCGCGCCCCCGAAGACCCCGTCACCTTCCCCCTGGCCACCGAATCCCTCCTCGCCTGGACCATGGCCTTCAACCACACCCTCACCCGCACCGCCCTACGCGCCACCGAAGCCGGCACCTACGACGTCATCCACGCCCACGACTGGCTCGTCGCCCACACCGCGATCACCCTCGCCGAGCACCTGGACCTGCCCCTGGTCACCACCATCCACGCCACCGAGGCCGGCCGGCACCAGGGCTGGCTGCCCGAGGAGATGAACCGCACCATCCACGGCGTCGAGCACTGGCTCAGCAACGAGTCCGCCCGGGTGATCGTCTGCTCGGGGTACATGCGCGACGAGGTGACCACGCTGTTCGGCGTGCCGAACGGCCGGGTCGACGTGGTGGCCAACGGCGTGGAGCCGCACCGCTGGCAAGTGCCGTCGGCCGCGGTGAGCGCCGCTCGGGCCCGGTTCGCCGGGGACGGCCCGCTGGTCACCTTCGCCGGCCGGCTGGTCTACGAGAAGGGCGTGCAGCACCTGATCGCCGGGTTGCCACGGCTGCGCGAGCGGCACCCCGGACTGCGCGTGGTGATCGCCGGCGACGGCCCGTACCGCGCGGAGCTGGAAGCCGAGGTGCACCGCCGCGGCCTGGGCGGCATGGTCGCCATGCCGGGCTTCCTGGGCGGCACCGACCTGCCGGCGTTGATGGCCGCCTCCGACTGCTTCGCGGTGCCGAGCATCTACGAGCCGTTCGGGATGGTGGCCCTGGAGGGCGCCGCGGCCGGAGCCCCACTCGCGGTGGCCGCCACCGGTGGTCTCGCGGAGATCGTCGAGCCGGGGGTGACCGGGATGACCTTCGCACCGCACGACCCGGACGGGCTGACCGACGCCGTGCACGCGCTGCTGTCGGACCGGGACCGCGCCCGCGCGCTGGCCCGCCGCGCCCGGCAGATGGTGCACGACCAGTACGGCTGGTCCGCGATCGCCCAACGCACCGCCGCCAGCTACGCCGCGGCCATCGCGACCGACGCCGCGTTCACCGCCCAGCGCGCCGAACAGCGCATGTCCCAGGGCCGCGCCCTCCCCGCGCTCCCCCACGGCAACCTGCTGGCCGCCGCCGGCCTCCGCTGAGGTGCAAGGAAGGGCACCTTATTAACGCCTGCGGTAGAGGAAGGGCCCCCTATTAACAAGCGCGCTACTGATCGCACGACAAGGGCCGCCGACCATGAGTCGGCGGCCCTTGTCCTGTCGGAGTGTCAAGAAGGGGCCCTTCCTCTACACGAGGCGTTAATAAGGTGCCCTTCCTTGCACGTCAGCGGTTGGCGAAGGGGACGTAGTCCCGCTCGGCCGAGCCGACGTAGACCTGCCGCGGGCGGCCGATCTTGGTCTCCGGGTCGTTGATCATCTCGCGCCACTGGGCGATCCAGCCGGGGAGCCGGCCGAGCGCGAACAGCACCGTGAACATCTTCGTGGGGAAGCCCATGGCCTTGTAGATCAGGCCGGTGTAGAAGTCCACGTTCGGGTAGAGCCGGCGGGAGACGAAGAAGTCGTCGGCGAGCGCGATCTCCTCCAGCTCCATGGCGATGTCCAGCAGCGGGTCCGGCTTGGCCATCCGGCCCAGCACGTCCTGCGCCGCCTTCTTGACGATCGCCGCCCGCGGGTCGTAGTTCTTGTAGACCCGGTGGCCGAAGCCCATCAGCTTGACGCCGTCCTCCTTGTTCTTGACCTTGCGGACAAAGGAGCGGACGTCGTCGTCGCCGGCGTGGATCTGCTGGAGCATCTCCAGCACCGCCTGGTTGGCGCCACCGTGCAGCGGACCGAACAGCGCGTTGACACCGGCGGACACCGAGGCGAACAGGTTGGCGTTGCTGGAGCCGACCAGCCGGACGGTCGAGGTGGAGCAGTTCTGCTCGTGGTCGGCGTGCAGGACGAAGAGCATGTCCAGCACCTTCGACATCACCGGGTCGACCTCGTACGGCTCCGCCGGCACGCCGAACGTCATCCGCAGCAGGTTGTCCACGTACCCCAGCGAGTTGTCCGGGTACAGCAGCGGCTGCCCGATGGACTTCTTGTAGGCGTACGAGGCGATGGTCGGCACCTTCGCCATTAGCCGGACCGTCGAGATCTCCACGTGCTCGGAGTCGAACGGGTCCAGGCTGTCCTGGTAGAAGGTGGACAGGGCGCTGACCGCCGACGAGAGCACGGCCATCGGGTGGGCGTCCCGGGGGAAACCGTCGAAGAAGCGGCGCATCTCCTCGTGCAGCAGCGAGTGCCGCCGGATCCACTCGGTGAACTCGGTCAGCTGCTGCTCGGTCGGCAGCTCACCGTAGATGAGCAGGTACGAGACCTCCAGGAAGGAGGACTTCTCGGCCAGCTGCTCGATCGGGTATCCCCGGTAACGCAGGATCCCCGCGTCGCCGTCGATGTAGGTGATCGCGGATGAGGCAGCCGCGGTGTTCACGAAACCGGGATCGTACGTGGTCATCCCGGTTTCCTTCAGCAGCTTGCTCACCCCGATACCGGCGGGGCCCTCGACCGCAGGATGCACCGGCATCGACAGCTGCCCACCGGGGTGATCGAGCTTGACTTCCGTCATGTGGTTCCTCGCTTCGCCGGCAGATCTACGTTGAATTGCCTTCGCTTCTACCGTAATTGCGGCTCGGTCGACACCGCCCGCCGTGGTTCTGCGGTGAGGTATGCGTCACCCGATTCCCGACCGGACCGCCGGGAAACCCCGCGCGAAACCACAGCGAGCCCAGCTCAGGACAGCGCGAGGCGTCGGAGCGTACCGTCCGCCGCCACCTGGTAGACGTCGAGCTGGTTGGTGCCGGCCCGGAACAGTTGGTCGTCGGTGAGCAGCGCGGCGAATCGGCGTCCGCCGGGATCCGCCGGCACCACCGGGACCACCGCCCCGATCCGGCCGTTCACCGCCACCGCCAGCAGCGTGCCGTCCGGTATCCGGTCCGGCACGTCGCCCCAGACCAGCGCCGGCAGGGTGCCGGTGTCCGGATCCATCGCCCGGAACGCGGCCAGGTCGGCCACCCTGGCGCTGCCCCCCGTCGGGCCGGCGCGGACATCGGTGCCCACCAGGGGATGCGGCGGTGGCAGCGGCGGTGGGGCGGGCACCCCGCCGGGGAAGGTGACCGGTTCGCCGGGGCGGTCGTAGAAGTGCTTCGTGCCGTCGGTGCGCGGGGCCTGCCGGGCGGAACGGCCGTCGACCCGCCAGGGCAGCCGGATGGCCGCCTCGTCGGCCACGGTCGGCAGCAGGTCGACGTGTTCCCAGTTGCGGTCGTCCACGCGGCCGGCCCGCTGCCCGGGCTCCTTGAGGAACATCGGCACCCACGCCACCTCGCCGGCGGCCGCCTTGATGGCGTCCATCCCCCGGCCCTGGGCGCCCGGGCGGAAGCTCACCCCGTGATCGGCGGTGACCACGACGAGGGCCTGGTCGTAGAGGCCGCTGGCGCGCAGCGTGCGCAGCGTCTCGCCGATCAGCCGGTCGGTGTAGCCCAGTTGGGCGAGGTGCCGCTGTCGGGCCAGGTCGACCCAGCCGGCGCCGTCGTTGGGCAGGTCCTCGGGGGCGTCGTAGCGCGCCCCGGACGGCAGGAACGCCCACGGCGAGTGCGGCATCAGCAGGTGCAGGAAGTGCAGGGCAGGTCGGGGTGCCGGTTTCAGCCCGGCCAGGAAGCTGGTGAACCGGGCCGGCTGGTTGTCGTCCAGGCTGTCCCAGCGGAACTTCGGGTCGGCCGGCACCGGCTCGGCGGCGTCCAGGCCGGCCTCGGCGCGGGTCTGCTCCCGGTACGAGTCCTCCGGGTCGACCCGGGCCTCGGTCGGCCCGGCGACCTGGCCGAGCAGCTTGCCGGTCTCCCGCACCAGCACGCCGAGCCCCTGTTCCGGCGCGACCGGCTGCTCGCAGCGGCTGGGCGGGCAGAGCCGGGTGATGCTCTCCTCGGCGCGGATGTCGTACAGGCCGCCGAAGGCGGTGAAGATGTTGTCCGGGTACTGCGAGTAGTGCGGTGCGACCGACCGCGCCGGGTAGCGGCCGGTGAGCATCGCCGGCAGCGCGTTGGGGGTCCAGCCGCTGACCCCGGTGGCGTTGCGGTACCAGGTCGAGCCGCCGGCCAGCTCGGCGAAGTGCGGGTACCGGGCCGCGTCGATCCGCCCGTCGGCGCCGAGCAGACTCACCAGCGGCAGTTCGTCGAGGATCAGCATGACCACCGGCGGGTGGCCGCCCGTACCCTGCGCGGTGCCGGCCGCGCCGCCGTCGCCGCGGGGCAGCACCACCACGGAGGTGGGTGAGCCGAGCAGGAAGAGCGCCACGAAGGCCACCGGCCCGACTGCGGCCAGCCGCAGCACCCGGCTCGGCGCCCGCCAGCGCCGATGCGCGGCCGCGCCGGCCGCGCCGGCCAGGCCGGCGACGAGCAGCAGGGGTACGCCCCGAAGCGGCGTCACGTGCCGGCCCACCTGCACGGCCAGGGCGGCCAGCAGCAGCCCGACGAGGCCGGTGTGGGTGAGCGCGCGGGTCGTTCGGCCGGCGAGGCGGCTCAGCGCACCGAGCAGCGCCACCGGCACGGTGGGCACCACCGCCACCAGGGCGACCAGCAGCAGAATCTGCCCCGGGTCGGCTCGGTGGAAGAGGAAGAAGTCGGGACTGCGGCCGAGCACGTCCAGCAGCGGCTGGGTGACCACCAGCCCGACCAGCGCCACCACCTCCAGCAGGCGGCACAGTTCACCGCGCCAGCCCCGGTCCCACCGCCCGGTCACCGGCTTCTCGGCCGGCGGGCCCGGCGGGGATGCCGACGCTGGTTCAGCCACCCATCACCGCCCGGTAGAGCGTGCGGGTGCCCGAAGGCAGCTCGAGACGATCGGTGATCTGGCCCCGGGCCGCGAGCAGGCGCTCGAAGGTGTCACGCCGGTAGTCCGGAAAGAGGCCCTCGGGCTTGTTGGCGAGCAGCCGGCGGGCCATCGGGTCCTCCGGATGCACGAACTCCACCACCACCGCACCGCCCGGCGCCGTCAGCCCCGCGAGCCAGTCGATCACCTCCGGCAGCGGCACGTTGCGCCCGATCGCCAGGTGGTGCACCACGGCCAGGGCGAGCACCGCGTCCGCCGACGCCCGCTCGGCGAAGCCGGCGCGCTCGACGCCCCGCCAGCCGCCACCGGGCGACGGGTCGGCCAGATCCACCACCAGCGGCAGGATCCGGCGGTGCCCCTCGGCCCGCAGCGCCCGGTACAGCTCGTCGACCACGGCCGGGTCCTGCTCGACGGCGACCACGTAGTCGGCGTGCTCGGCTGCCAGCCGGGCGTACCGGCCGTCGTTGGCGCCCAGGTCGAGTACCAGGCGCGGCCGGGCGCCGGCAGTCAGCGCGGCGGACACGAACCGCTCCTTGGCCGCCCGGTCCTGAGCGGAGTAGCCGCAGGTGCGCTGGTAGTCCGACCAGTGGCTGCCCGCCGGGCGACGGTCCAGCTTGCGGACGAGTTTCTCCATGCCACGCACGGTGGCCAGCAGCAGTTCCCGGGAGAAACCGGCGGCCCGCAGCTGGGCCCGTACGTCGGTGGTGCTGGCGGCGGCGTTGCGCTGCTGCATCGCGCCGTGCAGGTGCACGTGGGTCAGGACGCCGGGGCGCAGCCGGCGGGCCCCGCCGAAGAGCGGGCGGAGCTGCTCGGCCTCGATGCCGTCGACCCGGGCGCGCAGCCAGGACTGGAAGTCCACCCCCAGGTGGGCGGTGAGCAGCAACGGGTAGAGCACGGTCTGGCAGAACTGCCGGTAGCCGGCCCACGGCTCGCCGTCGCGTACCGGCTCGAAGGAGCCGATGTCGATGAAGACCGCCTCGGCGCCACGCCACTGGAGGTTGTAGGCCGAGCCGTCCTTGGTGGTGAACCCGTCGGTGAGCGCGCCGCGCAGGATCTCCAGGTGCAGCAGCGCGGCGTCGCGCAGCATGCTGAAGGACCACTCGTACGGGTGGGAGACGAACGGGATGCGTTCGTGGCGCAGCACCGCCGCCCACGGCTTCCCGGCGGACGCGGGCACCAGCGCCGGTGGCGCGTCCTCGGTAGCGCAGACCTTGCCCGCGGCAACCAGCGCCGGAAAGAAGGCGGTGGCTCGCAGCGCCCGCCAGTGCTCGGCTGCCTGCGCGTCCAGCCCGCGCAGCACCTCGTCGCCGACATGGAAGACCCGGTTGGCCGGATCGCGGAAGGAGGCCGGCTCGGGCCGGGCCGCCGCGGGTGAGAACGCCATCGCCGGGACGTGCCGACTCACCGCTGGTCGGTGGGCTGTCGGCGGAACCGGTCGACCAGGCGTCGCCAGTAGAGCTTGGCAGCGACCGCGGCCCCGGCCACCCCGCCCACGACCGCCTGCACGATCAGGCTGCCGGATCCCGCGTCCAGGTAGGCCAGATGGATCACCGATCGCTCCTTCACTCGCCGTCTCGACACCGGCGTCCCGGGCGTACAGCGGTGAGGCTTTTGACCCAGAAAGCCGGACTTGTTCCTCACCGTACGCCGATCGTCCACGCCGTAGCGGACAGATTGGCTCACTGCACCGGGACGGAGCTGGGGACTATGCGTCAGCTGTGGGATTCGGCAGCCGCACGGTGAACACGGTCCGGCCCGGCCGGCTGTGCACCGCGACCGCGCCGTGGTGCGCCTCCACCACCGCCGCCACGATCGCGAGGCCGAGGCCGGTGCTGCCGTGCGCCCGGGACCGGGAGCTGTCGCCGCGGGCGAACCGCTCGAACAGCTCCGGTTGCAGCTCCGCCGGCACCCCCGGCCCGTCGTCAGCGACGGTGAGCACGGCCGCGTCCCCGTCGACGGCCAGCGTGGTCGTCACCACCGTGCCGGGCGGGGTGTGCACCCGGGCGTTGGCCAGCAGGTTCGCCGCCACCTGGTGCAGCCGGGCGGCGTCGCCGGGGACCCGGATCACCACCTCGGGCAGGTCGAGCTGCCAACGGTGTTCCGGGCCGGCCACGTGCGCGTCGCTGACCGCGTCCACCACGAGGGCGGACAGGTCGACCTGGTCGACCGCGAGCGGGCGGCCGGTGTCCAGCCGGGCCAGCAGCAGCAGGTCGTCGACGAGGCTGGTCATCCGGGTGCTCTCCGACTCCACCCGGCGCAGGGCGTGCGCCACGTCGGCGGGGACCTCGCCACGGCCGCGCCGGGCCACCTCGGCGTACCCGCGGATCGCGGCGAGGGGGGTGCGCAGCTCGTGGCTGGCGTCGGCGACGAACTGGCGTACCCGTGTCTCGCTGGCCTGCCGGGCGGCGAGCGCGTCGGCGACGTGGCCGAGCATCCGGTTCAGCGCGGCGCCGACCTGGCCGACCTCGGTACGCGGGTCGGTGTCCCCCGCCGGCACCCGGACGGCGAGCGCCACCTCGCCGCGGTCCAACGGCAGCTCGGTGACCCGGGTGGCGGTGGCGGCCACCCGGTTCAGCGGTCGCAGCGTGGCCCGGACGATCAGCGCGCCGGCAGTGCCGGCGATGAGCAGCCCGACGGTGGCCACGCCGGCCTGCGCGGCGATCATCCACCAGACGGTCTCCCGCACGCCGGCCAGCGGCAGCGCGACGACCCGCACCCGGCCGTCGCGGAACTGCCGGGCGACGGCGCGGTACTCGCCGCGGTCGCCGAGGTCGACCGTGCGCGGCTCGGCGCCGACCGGCAGGGCGGCCAGGGCGGCGACCTCGTCGGCCGGAACGGGTTTCTCGTCGGGGAAGGGGTCCGCGCTGGACGGGCTGTGGGTCAGCGTGGACGCGGCCGTAACCCGGTCACCGGTGATGTCGGCTACCACGGTGCCGGCCGGTAGTCCGGGCGGGATGGCCGGCCCGCTGCCCGGGAAGGCCGGCCGACCCGCGCCCCGCATCACCGTGGAGGGGGCCAGTTGGGCGTCGAGCCGGTCGATCAGGAAGTGCCGCAGCGCCACCGTGGTGAGCCCGCCGATGGCGACGCTGACCAGCGCGAGCAGCGCGACCAGGGCGAGCACCAACCGGGTACGCAACGACCGGCCGGCCAGCCACCGGCGGGCGGCGCGCACCGGCCGGCGGCCCGGTCGGTCGCCCGGGTCACTCGGCCGGCTTGAGGACATAGCCCGCGCCGCGCAACGTATGGATCATCGGTGCCCGGCCGGCGTCGATCTTTTTGCGCAGGTACGAGATGTACAGCTCGACGACGTTGGCCTGGCCGCCGAAGTCGTAGTTCCACACCCGGTCGAGGATCTGCGCCTTGCTGAGCACCCGGCGCGGGTTGCGCATCAGGAAGCGCAGCAGCTCGAACTCGGTCGCGGTCAGGGTGATGAGCTGGCCGTCCCGCCGGACCTCGTGGCTGTCCTCGTCGAGGCTGAGATCGCCGACGGTCAGCACCGCGTCCTCCCGGGTGGCGATCGCGAAGCCGGAGCGGCGCAGCAGGGCGCGTAGCCGGGCGATCACCTCCTCCAGGCTGAACGGCTTGGTGACGTAGTCGTCGCCGCCGACGGTCAGCCCGGCGATGCGCTCCTCGACCGCGTCCCGGGCGGTCAGGAAGAGCACCGGCACGGTGGGCGACTGCTCGCGCAACCGGCGCAGCACCTGGAAGCCGTCCAGGTCGGGCAGCATCACGTCGAGCACCACGGCGTCCGGCTGGAACTGCCGCGCGGTGCTCAACGCCGCCGTGCCGTTGCCGGCGCTGCGCACCTGCCAGCCCTCGTAGCGCAGCGCCATCGACAGCAGGTCGGTCAGCGTCGGCTCGTCGTCGACCACCAGCACCCGGACCGGCTCGCCGTCGGGGCGGCGCAGCTCGATCCGGCTGGGCGCGGTCTGCCCGTCCATGACCATGTCCCCCATCGTGGGCGCGCCAGCTGTGGCACGCCTCTGCGGCACCTGTGTGCCGGCTGTGCGGACGGGTCGGCGGCGCGTCGGTGTCACCGCCGGTCAGCTCCGCCCCGGGGTCACTCGGACACCCCGAACGGGTCGGTGCGTACGAACCGCATGCTCCAACCGCCCAGGCCGTCGGGCCGGTCGCGCTCGTAGAGGTGGTCGGGGCCGGCCTGCACCGGCCCGGTGCCGTCCGGGTGCCGCATGATCCAACGCTGCGGCGGGGCGCCGTCCGGCCCGGCCGGCACCTCCCGCACCAGGCCGTCAGCAGGCCCGCCGACGAAGCGTACGGTGACCTCGCCCATCGCGGCGTCCCCTCGGGTGACCGTGCCGGCACGTTCGGTGACACCGGCCCTGGCTCGCAAGCTACCGCACCCACCGCCCGCATCGCAGCGGGTGGGCGGGCCCGGCGCCTCGCGATTTGGCCGACGGTTTGCCCAGCTCGGAGCCCGGGTACCGCGAACGAAGCAACCGCCGCCGGCGGGACGAGGCGAGGAGCGGTCGATGCGCACGCTGGACAGGCGATACCGGCTCGAACAGCGCATCGGCGTCGGCGGCATGTCCGAGGTGTGGCGAGCCCACGACCGGGTGCTGGACCGGCCGGTCGCGGTGAAGCTGATCTCGCCCGGCGCGGACGGCCAGCACGGCCCGGTGGAGCGCATCCAGGCCGAGGCCCGCTCCGCGGCCCGCCTGGTGCACCCGAACGTGGCGAGCGTGCACGATTTCGGCACCTCCTCCTCCGCGCTGCCCGGTCGCCAGGTGCCGTACATCGTGATGGAGCTGGCCGAGGGGGAGACACTCGCCGCGCACCTGCGGGCCGGTCCGCTGGACTGGCGGATCTCGGTCCGGGTCTGCGCGGAGGTCGGCGCGGCGCTGGCCGCCGCGCACGCGAACGGCATCGTGCACCGCGACGTCAAGCCGGCCAACATCATGCTCACCCCCTCGGGGGTGAAGGTGCTCGACTTCGGCATCGCCAGCCCGGCCGGGGCGTCGGACCCGACGCCGGAAGGGATCATCGTCGGCACTCCGGCGTACCTGGCGCCCGAGCAGTTCGACGGCGCGCCGGCCACCCCGGCGGCCGACATGTACGCCCTCGGCGTGCTGCTCTACTACTGCCTCACCGGCCGGCTGCCGTACGCGGCGGACAGCACCGTCGAGCTGCTGGGCGCACGCCGCCGGCGGCCGGCGGAACCGCTGCCCGAGATCGACGGGCTCCCGCCGGAGGTGGCCGAGCTGTGCCGCTCCTGCCTGGCCGAGGACCCGGCGCGGCGTCCGACCAGCCTGGTCGCCGCGCTGCTGCTGGCCGAGGCGGTGGACGCCCGGGTGTACGTGCCGATGCTGGCGCCCACGGCACGCCGATCGGCTGCGACGTCGCCGTGGACCGAGCAGGCCGCGATGGAGGCCACCGAGGCGGTGCGGGTGGCCGACGGGCCGGACCGGTCCGGCGGGCGCTGACCGCTCGGCGTTTCGCCGCGCAAGGGTCGGGAACTCGGGCCGGTGAGCGACGGGAGGAACGCGATGCCGGATCCGAGTTCCTGGCTGCATGAGGCCACCGCGACCGCCGAGGGCGGTCACGTACGCACCGACGATGGCGGACTCTCCTCCGCGCTGGCCTCGCCGCTGGCGGCGCACTGCACCGGGTTGCGGCCGGAGCAGTTGTTGGCCGCCGCCTTCGCGTCCTGCCTGCACCACGCGGCGGTGGAGGCTGCCGGGGAGATCACCGACGAGGCGCACACCGTTCAGGTGCGGGCTGAGGCGAAGCTGGGGCGCGACGACGACGGCCGGTACCGGGCCGACGTGCACGCCTCGATCTCCTCCGCCGGTCTGAGCCGGCAGCAACTGGCCGACCTGGTCGAGTACGCCGACCGGCTCTGGCCGTTCTCCAGCGGCGACAACAGCCGGCACCGGTTGACCGTCACCCCGGCGGAGAACGGCCGGCACTGATCCGGTCGCCACCTGGGTCGTGCGTCCACCGAACGGCCATGCCGGGGTCTCGGGTGTTCGGTGGACCGGGCATCGGCCGTAGGAGTGAGTCGTGAAGAGCCGCCGAAACGGATGCTGATGACGTCGACGGCGACCGGCTTTGACCGGCGAATCGGGAATACCCGGCTAGCCCGAACGGCGAGGTTGATCGTCTTTGCGGGGTTGTTGCCCCTTATTGTCCCCAAGATCGGGACAAATTGTGGCGCATGCCACCGTACGGGCCGGTGGAATCGGGAAAGCAGTTCTTTAGCCTCGGCGAGTGCATCGCGACGACCCCTCCGAGCAGAAGCTGACCGACGCGCGCCCGACGACCCTTTCGAGCGACGCCGCATCAACCGAACGGACGATCGGCCGTCACCGGGCCTCCGAGCCACCCCGCCGCGCCCTGCTGGGCTCGACCCCGCTCCGGGTGGCCCTGGCCACCGGTGTCACCTGCTGCCTGAGCCTGGTCGCGGTCACCACCGCCCGAGGCGGCGAGGACAACACCCGCCCGGTGGAGTCGCTGGCCGAGGCGGTTGCCGACCGCGCCGCCATCGCCGACGAGCGCGCCTCCCGATCGCTGGACCGCGAGGCCGCCCCCGCGCGGATCATCCCCAGCCCGACCCCGAAGCCCACCCCCACCCGCACCGCCGCGCGCAAGGCGGTCAAGAAGCCGGTCAAGCCGCGCCGACCCCGACCGGTCGCCGGACTCGACCAGGCCCAGATGGACAACGCCAAGATCATCGTTGACGTCGGGCTGGAGATGAAGATGCCGCGCCGCGCGCTGGTGGTGGCGCTGGCCACCGCCATGCAGGAGAGCAACCTCTACAACCTGGCCAGCGACGTGCTGCCGGAGTCGGCGCAGTACCCGAACCAGGGCAGCGGCTTCGACCACGACTCGGTCGGCCTGTTCCAGCAGCGGCCCAGCAGCGGCTGGGGCACGGTGGCCGAGCTGATGCGCCCGTCGTACGCCGCCCGGGCCTTCTACGAGGCGCTCAACGAGATCCCGGGCTGGCAGGACATGAGCGTCACCGCCGCCGCCCAGGCCGTGCAGATCTCCGCCTTCCCCGACGCGTACGCCCAGCACGAGGAGCGGGCGACGACCGTCGCGGCGGCCCTGACCGCCTGAGGGCGCGCACGGCGGTCGCCAGGCGACCGATCCACCCCCTCGGTGCGCGTCAGCGGTTGTGGGCGCCGTCCCGCCCGGCCGGCGGCTCCATGCCCACGTCCCGGCCGCCAGCGGCCACCCGCGTCGCCGGTACGCCCGTGCCCGCCGCCGCGGTCGGGGTGTCGGTGGGTACCTGCTCGGCGGTCACCCCGCCGAGGATCTCGTCCACCCGCGCCTCGCGTCGCCGGCGGGCGTCCAGCGCCGCCTCGAAGTCGCGCCGGGCCTGCATGGCCTCCGCGTACGCCCGCTCGCGTACCTGCCGGGCCTCCTCGCGGGCCTCGTCCAGCTCGATCCGTGCCTGGGCCAGGATCTCGGCCGCCTCCCGCCGCACCGCGTCACCAGCACGCCGGGTGCTCGCGGCGTCGCCCAGATCCAGCCGCTGGAGCAGCCCGCTGAGCCAGGTCGCCTCCTCGCGGATCTCGTCCCAGACCCGAGCGGTCCCGGCGGCGCCCTCCGCCCGCGCCGCGAGCCGGGACAACCGGATCGCCAGCTCATCCAGGCAGGAATCCACCTGCCGCTGGTCGTAACCGGTCTCAACGACGGAGAACCTCATACTGTCGCCCCCAGGCAGCTGCTGTTTCTTCCCACCTGGATCCTCGGTCGCGACGGGAGCGGCCGAGGGTGTTCGGGAAAATTGTTCAGCATCCGAGCGCGCGGGGTGCGCGGTCCGCGCCGGAGAGGTCAGCCGCGCTTCGGCAGCACGACCACCCGGCCGAAGAACTCGTCGATGCGGCGCACCACGTCGTTGAAGTCGTCCAAGTCGATCGGCTTGGTGACGTACGCATTGGCCTGCAGCGTGTAGCTGCCCACGATGTCGGTGTCCGCGTTCGAGGTGGTCAGCACCACGATGGGGATGGTCCGCAGGTCCTCGTCCTGCTTCACCGCGCCGAGCACCTGCCGCCCGTCCATCCGTGGCATGTTCAGGTCCAGCAGGATGACGTCCGGCCGGCGGGCCTCCAGGTGCCGCCCCTCGGCGCGGAGGAACTCCATCGCCTCCTCGCCGTCGCTCACCACGTCGATGACCTTGTCCACGTCGGAGTCCGCCAACGCTTCCTCGATCATCAGCACGTCGCCCGGGTCGTCATCCACCACCAGGATGCGTACCGGCTGCGGGCTGTCTGCGCCCATCACTACCTGCCTCGGCTCAGCGGGGACGGGACCAGACGGTCACCGTGTCGGCGGGGAAATCTAGCCCATCAGAGGGCGCTGTGGGACGCCGGGTCGACGGCGTCCGGTTGGTAGTGCAACACGTCGGCGAGGCCGGTGACCCGCAACACCCGCTCGACCCGCCCGCTGGCGCCGGTGAGCCGCAACCAGCCGCCCTCGGCGGCGGCCCGGTTGTCCCCCCGAACGAAAACGGCCATTCCGGTGGAGTCGCAGAAGGTGAGGTCGGTGAGGTCGAGCAGGAAGCGGCTCTCGCCCGCGTCGGCGAGCCGCTCGATCGCGGTGGCCAGCTCGGGCGCGGTGCTCAGATCAAGCTCACCGGCGAGCCGCAGGCAGTAGCCGTCGCCGTCGCGCCCGGCGTGCGTGACGCTGAACGTCACCGTGCTCCCCCTTCGCTCCACCGCTGATGGGTGGGACGTTTGCAGTGCGGCAAGTATAAGCAGGGGCACCCCGCCGAGCGAGTGACGCGGTGATCGAGTGCTCGCTGGCGCGTTCGGTCCCGGTGGACGTCGCCACGGCCGCCCTCCGGGCGGCCGGTGTCGTGAGCGATATACCTGTGAGGCATAACTACGACTCTGAGGTATATCGCTCGTTGGCGACCCGATGCCCGGCACTCCCCGGCGGCGATCAGCCGGCGGCACTGCCCCCGGCGGCGGGCAGCGCGGCCCGGCCCAGGGTCAGCGCGCGCACCGCTCGGGGAAAGTCGCGTAGCGCGGCGGCGTAGTGCTCCAGGGGCAGGTCCACCGCGGCAGCCGGCACCCCACGGCTGGTCAGGATCCCCACCAGCCACCCGACGAACTCGGTGAACAGCGAGGCGTCGTCGACGTAGAGCGCGGCGGCCAGGAAGTCGACGATGTGGCCCAGATCGCTCACGGTCGAGTCGAGCTGGGCGGGCGTGTACGCCCGGGTCGCCGGCACCCGCTCGCGCAGGTCGGCCAGCGCGCTGTCGATCAGCTCACCCCGGCGCCGGACCAGACTGGCGTACTCGTCGTCGGCCAGGTGCGACAGCTGCGCCGGTGGCACCCGACGCAGCGCCCGCTCGTCCGCGATCAGCTCGGCCGCCGCCGGCGCGTCCGCCGCCCAGGGGGCACCCAGCCGACGGGCCTACCGGCCGTCCGCACCGAACCCGCGCCCGCCGACCACCACCGGCACGTCCGAACGGCGGCACGCCTCGATCATGCGGTGGGCGTGCGGCAGCCGTACCGGCTGCGCGCAGGCCAGCGCCACCGCGTGCGCGTCGTGCTGGTGCAGGTACGACACCAGGTGCGCCGCCGGGACGCTCGCGCCCAGAAAGGTCACCTGCCACCCGCGCAGCCGCAGCACCTCGGCCACCAGCCGGGGCGGCAGCGCGTGCCACTCGCCGTCCATGCAGGCCACGACGATCCGCCCACCGGTCGGACGTGGGTTGGCGTGCGCGGCGACCGACGCCACCACCCGCTCGCTGATGTGGGTGGCGGCGTGCTCCTGGGCGTGACCTGCTCGACCCGCTCGGCCACGGCGGGCGCCGGCATCCGCTGGCAGCCGGTCACCGCCGTGACGAGCCGCTCCGGGCCGAACTGCTCGTCCCCACGGCGGCCACCACGGGCCTCGGTCACCCCGTCGCTGTAGAGCAGGCAGGTCTCGCCCGGGGCCAGTCGGACGGTCACCTCGCCGACGCGTGGGTCGGGCACCACGCCGATGAGCATGCCGCGCAGTGGCACGGTCTCCACCTCGCCGGAGGCCCGCAGCACCAGCGGCGGCAGGTGCCCACCGCCGGCCATGGTGAGGGTCAGGCCACCCTCGCGCTCCGGCCGGGCGACGCCGAGCACGATGGTGGCGAAGCGGCCCTGGCCGTGCGCCTGGGTCGTCTCCAGGAGCGCGTCGTTGAGCAGCCGCAGCAGCCGACCCGGGTGCGACTCCACCCGGTGCAGGGCCTGCAGGCACTGGCGCAGCGGTGCGCTCCGGCCGCGCCCCAAAGGGGGGTGGCCCCCGACCCTGGGACCTGGGGTCGGGGGCCGGAGGAATGTCTAGGGTGCGGTCATCGGCTGGAGCCGGGGCCCGCTCTCGCGTAGTTCGGCGGTCGGCGCGCCGTCGGCGTCCTCGGGTGCCCCGGAATCGGGCGTCTGGTACAGGTAGCGGACAAAATCCGCACCGGACTCGTTGTCGTCCGCGCCCGGCCACTGACCGATGCAGTCCATGCCGACCACTTCACGGCCGGTCCCGTCGGCCTCCTCCAGCAGCGCCCACAGGCTCACCGGGTAGGACCGCGTGGCGTCTGGCGTGAGCTGCCAGCGGGCGTACCAACCGGGTCGGGCGGGGACGATCTCGACGATCCGTTTCATGACGACCTTCCTTCCGCGTACCTCGGAAGAACTCCGGTCCTGAACTGATCCTGTGGGCGGGACGGGTGAGCGTCCATCACCCACCCCGGATGAAGCCCACCGACGCTCGCCCGGCCCGCCCCGGCGGCGTCCGTTTCGGTGCCCGGCACGGCGGGAAGGCGACGGACGCAGGCACGATCCCCAGCGGAAGGGGTGTCACCATGCGCAAGCAGATGGAGGGCGACAACCAACGGCGCCGGGCGCTGGCCCGGCAGGCCCGCGAACAGGGTCGCCAGCCCAGTGAGTTCGGCGCCAGCCTGAGCGCCTCCAAGCAGATCACCAGCCTCGATCAGGGCAAGCGGGCCGGGCCGGCGTCGGCCGGGCACCGCAAACAGGACAGCACGCGCGGTGGACCGGCCCCGCCGCCGGTCGGCACGGCGGACAATCCGCGGCCGCAGCCGTCCCCGCCGGCCGGCGCCGCAGGGGCGAGCAGCGTGGGCTACCAGGAGCTGGTCGAGGACGTCCGGCGCCGGGCCGGCGTCGACTTCAAGACGGCCAAGGTGGGCACCGAGGCGACCGTGCTGGTCCTCGCCTTCGCGCTCGAGGCGGCGGAGCGGCAGCGGCTGCTCACCGCGGTACCGACCTCACTGCACGACGTGCTGCCCGTCGACGGCGTCGAGCGGCACCGCGACCTGCCCGGCTTCCTGGCCGAGGTGGGCCGGATCAGCGGCCGCAGCCCGGAGCAGGCCCGCTACCACGCGGAGGCGACGCTCGCCGCGCTCGCCGAGCAGGACGGCGACCTGGTCGAGTCGCTGCACGTACCCGACGGCCTGCGGGACCTGCTGAACCCGCCGGAGGCCGGCGGTGGCCTCGTCGGCGCCTCCACCACCACACCCACCCTGGACGCGGCCGAGCTGCGGACGGCGCTGGACGACCTGCCGTACTGGGCCGGCGACAGTGACGCGCTGTACCGGGTGGTCGCGCTGCCGTCGGACAACCTGGACCGGGTGCTGGACCGGCTCGACCAGCTACGCGCGGAGACCGGGCGCGCCCCGAGCATCGGGCGCCCCGGCGACACGGCCGCCGTGCTGACCGTGCGGACCAACCAGGCAGACGGGGTGACCGCGCTCGACGTGGACCTCGCCCACCGGATCGACGACGCGATCGACGAGGTGGGCGCCGGGATGGCCGGCGGCTGACCGGGCACATCGGCGCACACGGGCCGGCGGACGCGGGGCACACCCCGCACCGCCGGCCCCCGCCGTGCCGTCCCGCTCCGGCGGCTCGGCTAGCGTGCCGGACATGAACCGCGCCGCCGACCGGCTGGAACTGGTCGCCGATCCGGTCCGCCGGAGCGGACGGATGCTGCTCTCCGGCGGCGTCGAGCAGTCGTACGTGGACGTCGACGATCCCCGGCACCTGCACTTCGAGTACGTCCGGCGGATCGCCTCAGCGGTGGAGCTGGCGGCCCCACCGGGCGACCCGCTGAGCGTGCTGCACCTCGGCGGCGGCGCGTTGACGCTGCCCCGTTGGCTGGCCGCCACCCGGCCCGGCTCCCCGCAGCGCGTCATCGAGCGGGACCCGTCGGTGGTCGAGCTGGTCGCACGGGAACTCCCGCCGCTGCCGCCCGAGGTGGACGTGCGGATCTCCGACGCCCGGGAGGCCGTCGCCGCCAGCCCGGCCGGCCGTTACGACCTGGTGGTCGCCGACATCTACCGGGCGGCCCGGATGCCACGACACGTACGCACCGTGGAGTTCGCGGCCGAGGTGGCACGCACCCTGCGCCCGGACGGGCTGTACCTGGTCAACGTCACGGACCTGCCGCCACTGGTCGGCACCCGTGTGCAGGTGGCGACGCTGCGGGCGGTCTTCGGCGACGTGTGCGTGCTCGGCGACCGGCGGATGCTGCGCGGCCGGCGCTACGGCAACCTGGTGCTCGCCGCGACACCCCGGCCCGGCGGGCTGCCGGTCGGCCGGCTGGCGGTGGCCGCCCTGCGTGACCCGGTGCCCGGCGGTCTGCTGCACGCTGCCGCGCTGGACGGTTTCGTCGCCGGCGCCCGACCGGTCACGGACGCCGACAACCCCGCACAGAAATGATCACCTGACGCCCGGCGGCCGGCCGCACACCACCGGGTGATCCGCGCGGGCGCCGGGTTTCCCGAGGTGACCCTGGGGAAGCCGCGCCGGATGAGCAACGCCGACACGCGGGTGACCGCACGCCGGGCTCTGATCGTGATCGGTCTGGTGCTGGCGACCGCGTTCGCGCTGGCCTTCGTGTACGCGACCCGCCGGGTGCTGGTCTGGACCGTGGTGGCCGCCTTCTTCGCCGTCGCGCTCAAGCCCCTGGTGGACCGGCTCCAACACCGGTTCGTGCGGCGGCGGGCGTTGGCCACGCTGCTGGTGTTCCTCGCCGCGTTCGTGGTGCTGGCGATCCTGGCCGCGGTCATCCTGACACCGCTGATCAACGAGCTGGGCCGGTTCGCCGAGCGGGCGCCGGAGCTGCTGCGCGACGCGCGCGCCGGCCGGGGCCCACTGGGGCACCTGGTGGAGCGCACCGGCGCCCGGCGGTACGTGTCCGAACACTCCGAGCAGCTACGCACCTTCGGCACCCGGCTGCGCGAGCCGGCGGTCGGCGTGCTGCGCGGCGTCGTGGAGACGGTCGCCGGGCTGGTCACGGTCATCGTGCTGGCGTACCTCATGGTGCTGGAGGCGCCGCGGATCACCAGCCGCGTGCTCGCGGCGGCCGGGGACGGCCAGCGCGAGCGGTTGCGCCGGGTGGGCCGCGAGGTGTCCCGGACCGTCACCGGCTACCTCACCGGCAACCTGGTGATCAGCGTGATCTGCGGTGCGTTGACCTTCGTGGTGCTCGCTCTCACCGGGGTGCCGTTCGCCGCCGTGATCGCCCTGCTGGTGGCGGTGGCGGACCTGATCCCACTGGTCGGCGCGACGTTGGGTGCGATCATCGCGGCCGGGGCCGGTTTCCTGCACTCCCCCACCGCCGGCGTGGTGGTGCTGGTCTTCTTCGTGGTCTACCAGCAGGTGGAGAACCACCTGCTCCAGCCGCTCATCCTGGCCCGCGCGGTCCGGCTGAACCCGCTGACCGTGCTGCTCAGCGTGCTCCTCGCGGCGGAGCTGGCCGGCCTGCTCGGCGCCCTGCTGGCCATCCCCGCCGCCGGCATCGTCCAGACCCTGCTGCGCGAGTACGGCCCGGCCCGGCTGCGCCCCGACCCGCCAGCGTCAGCGGGACCGGGCCGCGACCTCGGGTGAGGTGCTCTCCAGCGGTACCGCGTTCGCCGGGACCAGCCCGAGCTGGACCGCCTGCCGGGACAGCGTGGCGTCCAACGCCCAGTCGGCGCTGACCCTCGTCCGGTTCCCCGGCATCGCCATCAGGTGGTACGCGCGGGTGACCGCCTTCGCGGGCAGCCCGGCCAGCGGCACGTGCAACGGGTTCGCCGCCGCGGCCTTGCCGCCCAGGTCGACCACCCAGCCCAGGTCGTGGTGCTTGTACGGCTTGCGCTGGCCGTACCCGTACGACGCGGCGATGTTGTGCGCCACGCGCTTGCCCTGCCGCTGGGCGTGCTGGGCGGTCATCGTGCAGACCTGGCCGGGGCGGGTCAGGTCGGGCACCGCCGCGGCGTCGCCGCAGGCGTACACCTCGGGGTAACCGGGGACGGTGAGGAACTCGTCGACCACCAGACGGCCCTTCTCGGTCCGCAGGCCCAGCTCGCTGACGAACGGGTCGGGGCGCACCCCCACACACCACACCAGCGTGCAGGTCGGCACGTACTCGCCGTCGGTGAGCTTCACCCCGTCGGCGGTCGCCTCGGCCACCGACGTGCCCATCCGCACGTCCACCCCGCGCCGGTCGAGCACCTTGTGCGCGGTCTGCGACATCCGTTTGTCCAGCTCCGGCAGCACCCGGGGGGCGATGTCGAGCAGCATCCAACGGGGACGGACGGTGAGCCGGGGCCGCTGAGCCTGCAACGCGTCGGTGAACAGCTGCCCGTGCGCGGCGACCTCGGTGCCGGTGTAGCCCGCGCCGACCACCACGAAGGTGGACCGGGCGCGCTGCTCGGCCGGGTCCTCGGCCTGTTCGGCCAACTCGATCTGGCGGATCACGTGGTCGTGCAGGTAGACCGCCTCGGGCAGGCCACGGAAGCCGTGCGCGTACTCCGTCACCCCGGGGATGGGCAGCAGCTTGTTGACGCTGCCCACGGCCAGCACGAGCCGGTCGTACGCCAGCCGGTTCTGGTCCCCCTCCGGCTGGGTGAAGCCGACCCAGCGGTTCTGCAGGTCCACGTGGTCCGCCTCGCCGATCACGACCCGCACGCCCTTGAGCGTCCCGGTCAGCGGCACGGCGATCCGCTTGGGCTCGACCACCCCGGCGGCCACCTCGGGCAGCAACGGCAGGTAGAGGAAGTAGTCGGTGGAGTTCAGCAGCACGATCTCGGCCCGGTCCCGGGCGAGGCGGCTCAACGTCTTCGCCGCGTGGTAACCGGCGAACCCGGCCCCCACGATCACCACACGAGGTTTCGTCATTGCGGCCCGTTTCCCGTCGAAGCCCGGGACAAACGTCGAAGAAGCCGTACGTCGGGCGCGGCGGTCGGTCGGCGACGTCGGCGGCGGGACGGCTCAGCTCCGCTGGAGCCGGAGGTGACCGCTGCCGCCCACCGCCTCCAACCCCCACTCGTGGCCGAACGCCCGCACCCGATCGGCCGTGATCCGGCCCAGTTCGGGCGGGATGTCCGGGTCCAGCACCAGCCGCCCCTGCACCGGGTTGAGCCCCAGCATCGCGCGGATCAGGGCCAGCGGGGCGCCGGCTGCCCACGCCTGCGGGCTGCACGCCGCACGGCAGCCATGCCACCCACCGTAGGAACGGTCGACACCAGGTGTCATCACCCGGTCCGGGTGAAAGCAATGGAACATCCACGCCCGGCGATGTGGACAGACACCTCCATCGATGGGGAGGATGCCGGAATGGGATCTGACGACACCGGCGAGAAGCCCACGAGGTCCACCCGCCGCACCTTCCTGTCCGCCTCCGCCGCCGCCACCGCGGCGACCGCCGCCACCGTGGCGGTGCCCGCGCTCGCCGCGTCGGCCACCGCCGACGCCCCACCGTCCGGTCCGGGCCGCCCGCTACGCCCGCAACGGCCCGACCGCGAGCTACGCGAGCTGCTGCGCCAGGTCGATCCGCGCCGCATCGAGGCGATCGTCCGCCGGCTGGCCGCGTTCGGCACCCGGCACACCCTCGCCAACCAGGACGACCCGCAGCGGGGCATCGGCGCCGCCCGGGACTGGATCTTCGCCCGCCTCCAGGAGTACGCGGCGGCCTCCGGCGGCCGGATGACCGTGGAACTCCAGTCGTACATCCAGCAACCGGCGTCGCGGATCCCCACCGCGACCCGGATCACCAACGTGGTCGCCACCCTGCGCGGGACGACCTCGCCGAACCGGACGTACGTGGTGACCGGCCACTACGACTCCCGGGTCACCGACGTGATGGACGCGGTCAGCGACGCGCCCGGCGCCGACGACGACGCCTCCGGCGTGGCCGTGGTCATGGAGCTGGCCCGGTTGATGGCCAGCCGGCCCACCGCCGCCACCGTCGTCTTCGCCGCGGTCGCCGCCGAGGAGCAGGGGCTGTACGGCTCGACGTACCTGGCCCAGCAGCTCAAGGCGGCCGGTGCGGACGTGCATGGCATGTTCAGCAACGACATCGTGGGCAGCAGCACGGCCGACGACGGCACCCGCGACCCGTACGCGGTGCGGCTGTTCGCCGAGGGCGTGCCGACGGCGGAGACCCCCGCGGAGGCGACCACCCGGCAGTCCGTCGGCGGCGAGAACGACTCGCCGTCCCGGCAGCTCGCCCGGTTCGTTCGGGACGTGGCGGAGAACGACACCACCAGGATGCGGGTACGGGTCATCTACCGGCGGGACCGCTACCTGCGCGGCAGCGACCACATCTCGTTCCTGCGCGAGGGCTGGCCGGCGGCGCGGTTCACCGAGCCGAACGAGGACTTCGCCCACCAGCACCAGGACGTCCGGGTGCAGGACGGGCAGCAGTTCGGTGACCTGCCGGAGTTCTGCGACTTCGGGTACATCGCCCGGGTGGCCCGGGTCAACGGCGCGGCGCTGTGGTCGCTGGCCCAGGGGCCCGGCACGCCCAAGGGCGCCATCATCGTGACCACCGACCTGACCAACAACACCACTCTGCGCTGGCAGCGCGGAACCGAGCCGGACCTGGCCGGCTACGAGGTGCTGTGGCGTGAGACCACGGCCGCCGAGTGGCAGCGGGTCATCCCGGTCGGTGATGTCACCGAGGTCAGCATCGACCTTTCGAAGGACAACGTCTTCTTCGGCATCCGTGCCGTGGGCCGTGACGGCCTGCGCAGCCCGGTCGCGTTCCCCCGGCCGGGCAGCTGAGCAGGCGCCCCAGTGACCGCAGCCTGACCTCGGCCGCCGGGCCCGCCGCGGAGCGGGTCCGGCGGCCGTTCAGGTCGCCGCCGGTGCCGTGATCGCCCAGCGCTCGTGGTCGCGCCACGCGCCGTCGATGAACAGGTAGTCCGGGGAGAAGCCCTCCAACCGGAAACCCAGCTTGCGGGCCACCCGCCGGGACGGCTCGTTGCCGGGCTGGATGTTCGCCTCCAGCCGGTGCAACCCTTGCGCGCCGAACGCGTGGTCGATGACCAGGGCGAGGCCCGCCGAGGCGTGCCCGGTGCCGCTGTACGGCTGGAACGCCGCGTACCCGAGGTAGCCGCCGCGCAGCGCGCCCAGCACGATCCCGCTGATGTTCACGTAGCCGGCGATCTGGCCGCTGGCCCGATCGCAGATCAGGTAGCCGGAGCTGTCCCGGCGGCGGATCCGGCGCAGGTACCGGTCGTACTCCTCCGGGCTGTCCGGCGCGACCAGCCACGGGTGGTGCAGCTCCCGGCTGCGGCGCGCGGCGGCGAGAAACTCGTCCGAGTCGGCGGGCCGGGGTCGGCGGATCGCGGCGGGACCGCCGGTACGCAGGTATCTCACGGCGGACCACTCTGACCGACCCACCCCGGCGCTGTCCAACCGGCGGTCAGCGCACGGCCGGCCCGGTGCTTTCCCGGGGCAGCACGCTGTGCGGCACGGTGACCCTGGCGATCGCCGCGCCCGGCTGGTCGATCCGGGCGGTGAGCCGGGCCACGGCCTCCCCGGCCAGGAAGCCGGTGTCGACGGCGACGGTGCTCAAGGTGGGCCGGGAGTAGCGCCCCTCCTCGATGTCGCCGATGCCGATCACCGCGACGTCGACCGGGACGCGCAGCCCGGCGTCGAAGGCCGCGCGCATCGCGCCGATCGCGAGGGGGTCGGAGTAGCAGAAGATGGCGTCCGGACGGTCCGGCTGGGCGAGCAGGGCGCGGGCGGCACGGTAGCCGTCGGCCCGACGGTGCCGCGACGCGGGCAGCCGCTGACCGGGGACGGCCGCCAGCCCGGCCCGACGCAGCGCGCGGTGATATCCGTCAGCTGACTCCCTCGGGTACGCGCCGATCGCGGCGATCCGCCGGCGGCCGGCGCGCAGCAGGTGCGTGGTCGCGTCCTCGGCAGCCTGGGCGACGTCGACGCTGACCCGGTCGCAGCGCCCGTCCCGAACCTCGCCGCCGACCAGCACGACGGAACGCCCGGCGACGGTCAGCGCCTCGACCAGTTCGGTCGGCGCGACGGGCGCGCTGACCAGCACGCCGTCCACCGGCAGCGGGCGGGCAGCGCCCAACGACGGCGCCGGGCGCTCGTCG
Source organism: Micromonospora sp. NPDC005206 (assembly GCF_040608175.1). Lineage (NCBI taxonomy): Bacteria > Bacillati > Actinomycetota > Actinomycetes > Micromonosporales > Micromonosporaceae > Micromonospora > Micromonospora sp. NPDC005206. The sequence goes on along the minus strand of NZ_JBEXHU010000023.1, from coordinate 15,030 downwards.
TCGGGCCCCACCTGCTCGATGACGACCCGGTAACCCCGACCTGCCGCCGCGCGCACGACCTCGCGTGCGAGGTCGTGCGGGTAGGGCACGTCGGCACCGGGCAGGACCAGGGCGAGCACGCCGGTGCGGCCGGTGCGCAGCGTCCGGGCGAACACGTTCGGCCGGTAGCCCAGATGGGCGACGGCGGTCTCGACCCGGCGGCGCACCTCGGGGCTCACGTGGGGATAGCCGTTGACGACGTTGGAGACGGTCTTCACCGACACGTCAGCGAGCTGCGCCACGTCCTTGAGCGTGGAAGCCACGACCCGCCCTCCCCCCGACGAAGGTCACACCACCAAAGCCGTTTCGCTGGTGCAGTTCCGACCCTCGCAGGCGATTTCACACCTGTCAAGACGATACGGTGGTGTTAATGAAAGGGGAGTCAATGGACAACGACGCTGCGGTGCCGGCCACTGTGCGGCTCGTCCGGGACTTCGTGAACACCTTCGAGCGGCAGATCGACGACGAGATGCTGACCAGCCCCGACCGGCTCCGCGACTGGTTCGTCGAACGGGACCTGATGGCAATGGACGTGCACCTCGGGCCGGCGGACCTCGACGTGGCCGTGACGGTTCGGGAGGGCCTACGCGCCGTGCTGCTCGGCCACGCCGGTCACCACGCCGACCCCACCGCGCTCGACCGGCTCAACCAGGCCCTGGCCGGGGTGCCCGTCACGCTGCGCTTCGCCGACGACGGTCACCACCTTGTCGCCGCCGACAGCGCCCCGCTGAACCGGGCGCTGGCCGGGCTGGTCGACGCGATCCGCGTGTGCGGCGAGGATGGCAGCTGGCCGAGGCTCAAGGTCTGCGCCCGCGACACCTGCCGCTGGGCGTACTACGACGCCTCCCGGAACCAGGCCCGCCGCTGGTGCTCGATGGCCGGCTGCGGCAACTACATCAAGATGAAGCGGGCGTACGCCGTCCGCACCGGCCGGCCCACCCGGGGCAACGGTTTCGGGCCGTGAGTGTTGCGTAGGTTGAAGCAGAGCAAAGGGCGCGAGCAGACCGCCGGCTCCTCCGCTGGCGAGGAGTCAGCCGAGGTCCGGGGCAGCCTTCTCACCGGGCCGGACGAACCACGGCGCCAGCCACGGGGTGAGCGCGACAAGTGCGATGGCGAGGGCGGTGATGACCGCTTGGCCGATCCGGCCCGGGGTGACACCCGCCGCCGGACCCAGCACATAGTTCGCGTACCAGTTCGCGGTCGCGTCCGTCACCAGCACGACGCATCCCAACGCCAGTCCCCGCACCCGACGAGCCGCCAGCAGAAGTGCCGCCAAGGAATCCCACAGAGTCAGGGACACGAAGTAGAACGTGAGCCAGCCAGGCAGGATGAGCTGCGGCCTCAACGCGGGCACGAACAACTGAAGCAGGTGGACCACCGTGCCGTAGGCGAACACCAGCACGGCGACCGACACGGCGAGTCGAACAACGCGCGGCACGTCACGCCATCGAGCAGCGCACATGCGGCCAGTCTGCCTCAGCCGGGCAACGCCGCCCGCTTCCTCACAGCGGGCCGGGCTGGGTCTGCTCCAGTGGCATCGGGACCTGGAGGAACGTGGTGCCGCGCATGTCCAACCAGGCCCGGTCCGGTGCCCGAACCAGCCGCAGCATCACCGACTCACAGGACGGGCAGCGCGCGACCAGACCCGGGGCGTGCGAGAAGACGTGCAGGCTGGCCATCGATCCGGTCATTCCGCAGTTTTCGCAGCGGCCCATCGCCGTGCTCAGGTCGACGGCGAACAGCTCGCGCAGCGGGCCGTCGAGCATGTTGCCGTCCAGGTACGACATCTCGGTCATCGGGTCTCCTCGACGTTGCGTGGGCGGGTGGGCTGGTCAGCCGGTGGGGCCGAAGCGTTCGGTCTTCACCCGCCGCGACGCGTGGCCCAACCCCACCAGCAGGTCGGCAACGGTCTCCACGAACCCGGTCGGGCCGCAGACGTAGGTGAGTGGTTCCAGATCCGGCGGCCAGCCGTGGGTGTTGACGTCGGCCAGCCCGATCCGGTGCGGCTCACCACGCCACCCCTCGGGCGCCTCGCGGGTGTACACGTACGCCACGTCCAGCCCGAAGTCGTCGCGGACCCGGCGGCGCAGCTCGTCGCCGTAGATCACGTCGCCGGGCGTACGCACCGAGTAGAGCAGCCGGAACGGCACCTTGCTGCCGGTCGCCCGGCGAGCCCGGATCATCGCCATCAGGGGCACGATGCCGGAGCCACCGCCGAGCAGCTGCACCGGCGCCGTCTCCTCCGGCCGCCAGATGAACCAGCCACCGAGCGGGCCGCGGACCTCCACCGGGTCACCCGCGCCGTAGACGTCGATCAGGTACGGCGACACCTCGCCGTCCGGCACCCGCTGCACGGTCACCTCGATGCGCGGCCCGCCCGGACCGTCCACGACGGGCCCGGCCACCGAGTACGACCGGGCCGCCTGGTAGCCGTCCGGCGCGGTCAGCCGCAGGTCGACATGCTGCCCGGGCAGGTGCCCCGGCCAGTCCGGCACCTCCAGCACCAGGGTGTGCGCGCTCGGCGTCTCCACCCGGCGCTCCAGCAGCCGGCCGACCTGCCAACGGATCGGGGCTCGCGCCGGCGTGCCGGTCGCGACCGCGCGCTCAGTCACCCTGGTACCGCTGCTCACGCCACGGGTCGCCGTAGTCGTGGTATCCGGCCGTCTCCCAGAACCCCGGCTCGTCCATCGTCTTGAGCCGGATGCCGCGCACCCACTTCGCGGACTTCCAGAAGTACAGGTGCGGCACGAGCAGCCGAGCCGGCCCGCCGTGCTCCGGGGGCAGCGGCGCGCCGTCGAAGGTGTGCGCCACCCAGGCCCGGCCGCCGCGCAGGTCGTCCAGCGGGAGGTTGGTGGTGTACCCGCCGTACGAGTGCGCGAGCGCGAAGTGCGCGCCGGTGTCCACGCCGTCGAGCAGAGTGTCCAGCGAGACGCCCTGCCAGGTGGTGCCGAGCTTGGACCAGTGGGTGACGCAGTGGATGTCCACCATCGGCGTCTCCTGCGGCAGTGCCATCAGCTCCTGCCACGACCACCGGTGCTCGGTGCCATTTTCGGCGGCGATGACGAACTCCCAGGTGTCCAGCGACACCCGGGGCGTCGGGCCGGCCGAGAGCACCGGGAAATCCTCGGTCAGGTACTGACCGGGTGGCAGGGCGGGCTCCTGTGTTCGGGGCCGACCCTGAAAGCCCGGTGACACGATTCCCATTGCACAGTCGTACCACCCGCGCCGGCCGGGGCGGGAGCTTTCCCGCGTACCTCCTCGTCGCCCCGGCGCGGCGCGGTCAGCGCCGCTCCGCGACCACCTCACGCTCCTCGGGCTGGTCGCCCCGAGTGGCGCGCAAGCTGGTCAGCGTGACCACCACCAGCACCCCGATGATCACCACGAGCGAGGCCAGGGTGGGGATCTGCGGCACGCTGTCCCAGATGCCGTGCGCCCAGTGCAGGCCCAGCTTCAGGCCGATGAACGCCAGGATGATGGCCAGGCCGTAGCTGAGGTGCACCAGCCGGCTCAGCGCCGCGTGCAGGACGAAGTAGAGCGCACGCAGACCGAGCAGGGCGAACGCGTTGGTGGCGAAGACCAGGTACGGGTCCTCGGTGATGCCGTAGACCGCCGGCACCGAGTCGACCGCGAAGACCACGTCGGTGGCCAGCACCGCAACGACCACCAGGGCGAACGGGGTGAGCGCCCGCTTCGCTCCCTGCCGGACGGTCATCCGGGTGCCGTGGTACTCGTTGACCACCGGCATGAACCTGCGCAGCAGCCGCACCGAGCGCATCCTGCTGATGTCGACTTCCTGCTGGTGCCCGGAGAGGGCGTCCCGGAGCAGCTTCACCGCGGTGGCGATGAGGATGATCGCGAAGAGCAGGAAGGCGAAGTCGAGGGTCTGCAACGCCGCCGCACCGAGTGCGATGAAGACCGCCCGCAGCACCAGCGCGCCGGCGATGCCGTACAGCAGCACCCGCTGGGCGAGCACCGCCGGCACCGCGAACGCGGCCAGCAGCAGCATGAAGACGAAGAGGTTGTCGACCGAGAGGGACTTCTCCACCAGGTAACCGGTGAGGTACTGCACGCCCAACTCAGAGCCGTAGCGGGCCCAGACCCAGCCGCCGAACGCCAACGGCAGCGCGATGTAGAACGCCGACCAGCCGATCGCCTCCCGCATCGACACCTCGTGCGGGCGGCGCGTCACCAGGAAGTCCAGTACCAGCAGCAGCAGTACGCCGCCGATGGTCACCACCCACAGCGTGGGCGTGCCCACCGACGACAACTCACCGGCAGCGGACAGGTACGACACTTCGGTCATGGGGCCTCCTCGAACACCGTGTCATGTTCGAGGTCTCCTTCACCCACCAAAGATGGGCAACCACCCGAGGCACGCCGGGCGCGCCGTACTGACCGGAATGGTTCGTGGGAAGTACTCCCCTCGCAGGACAAGGTTAGGTCAGGCTCAATCTCGCCGCCAGGCGGGATGTCGATGGTTGCCCTGATCAACCGCTGTGTGCGAGCGGGGACATGCGCGGTCAGGCGCGACGCAACGTCGCCCCCGGGGCCATCGCAGGCTCGACGAGCTGCCGGTAGTCGCGCGGCAGCTGCGTGACCACGTCGTCGAACTCCCCGCCGGTGATCGCCTCGCGCAGCGTGGTGAAAACCGCGCGGACGGCGTCTCGGGCGAGGGGCTCCTCCACGTCGGCGCGTAGCGCTACCCGGGCGACGAACTCGGCCGCTCCGAACCGGTCCGCCTGCTCGGTGCGCGGGCTCGGCTTGAGCACCAGTTGCAGCGGTTTGGGCAGCTGGGCGGCCAGATCCAGCACCTCGCCGCCGGTCAGCCGCTCGGCGAACGTCTCCAGCACGGCCCGGGTCAACTCGACCGACCGCTCGGACGGCGCCCGGGTGCGCTGCGAAACCTGGTCGATGAAGGTGTCGTAGTTCATCACGTACTCCCTCGCTCCATCTAGGGCCTAAAAAGAATGATGGAGTAGAAATGGCAGAGCAGAGAGATGCCCAGAAAGACGGACAGAAAACCTGCCTGGAAGTAGTACTCCAGCCGGGGATCGTGATCACGGCTCGATGAGGTCTTGGCGGGCGTAGTGGCTTTTCATGGCTCGGGCTTGGTGGCGGCGTCGGCGGATGGACCAGAGCAGCGGGTCGGATCGGCGGCGGGCGGGTTCGATGATCAGGACGTTGAACAAGTGGCGTAGCTCGTTGACGGTCAGCGGGATCAGCCCGGCGGGGTTGTGGCGGTGGCGGTGGTCTGCGGTGGCCGCGGCGAGGAAGGCATGGGCGAGGATCGTGAGGGTGGTCCAGCGGTGCCAGGACGTCCAGCGGCGGTGTTGGTGCTGGTCCAGGCCGAGCCCGGTCTTCGCGGCTTGGAACGATTCTTCGATCTTCCAGCGGCGCCCGGCGACCGTGACGAGCATGTGCAGCGCGGCGGGTTGCGGTGACCAGCAGCGGTAGAAGGCCAGCTCGCCGGTGCTGCGGTTGCGGCGGATGAGTAGCCAGTGGTGCCCGCCGTGGCTGTCGGTGGCGCGGGGCAGGGCGACCAAGGACCAGTCGTAGTAGCGGTACCCCTTCGCGCCTCGGCCGGCGGACATACGCTGCCAGGCGGCGGCGGGAAGCCCTGCGGCTAGCGCGTCGACGCGGTAGACGCCGAGGCCGGTGCTCACCTGATGTGAGCGGGCCACGGCCACAACGTAACCCAGGCGCAGTGCGCGGAGCCGGGCGGCCAGGCGCGGATCGTTGCCGTATGCCTCGTCGCCGGCCACCCAACGACACGGCAGCCCGCCGGTGACCGCCGCTTCGATCATCCGGGCTGCCAGCTGTGGCTTGGTCGCGAAGCGCACCTGCTCGGGGACACCAGCCTCGGCGCGGCGCTGCGGGTCGTCGCACCAGGATTTCGGCAGGTAGAGGGCCGTGTCCAGCATCGCGTGGGCTGTCTCGGTTGCGTAGACCAGGTGCACCGCGAGCTGGCAGTTCTCAATCTTGCCGGCCGTGCCGGAGTACTGCCGCTGGACGCCGACGGTGTGTCGGCCCTTCTTCAGATCACCGGTCTCATCGATGACCAGCACCGCCTCGGCATCGCCGAGCTGCTCACCGACAAACTTACGAACGTCGGCACGCACCGCGGCGTCGTCCCACTTCACCCTGTTCAGCAGATCCTGCATCCCGTCCGGGCCGGCATCGCCGGCGTGCTCGGCGATACTCCAGCAATTCTTGGCCGGTAGCGGCGCCAGCAACCCGCGCACGAAGTCCCGCATCCGGCGCCGGGGCTCTGGCCTGCAGAAACGCTGACCAACGGTCATCATCAGATCGTCGAACAACATCCGCCATCGTTGGGCGTCTACCCTGTATCCGGCAGCCACCGCCGCGTCATGGTTGGTCCACACAACCGTCCATGATCGACGGTGGCTGCCCTCGCATCCGCTCCGGTCCGAACCGCCTGCTCAGCCAAGGTCAACAACCCCGGCTGGAGTACTAGGTTCCCGTGACCAGCAGGGTGGACCTCTGTTCACTCAGCTTGTAGGCGAGGATGGTGGAGAGGCTATTTACAACCTCCCTGCTGTTGAGTCTCGTAACGGCGCATGGGATCAGGACGTTTCCGTAATTGCTGGTGACTGGAACAAGGCTCTGCTAGGTATCCGTCAGGACATCACTGCAACCGTTCACACCGACGCTGTTATCTCAGACGCAAATGGTGTTGTGCAGTTCAATGCAATGCAGCAGGATAGCAAGATCATGAGAGTAGTGATGCGTGTCGGGTTTGCTATCGCTAACCCAGTGACCGCACTTAACTCGACTAGCGCACGTAGCCCGTTTGCGCTTGTAATTGCAGATGGTGCAGCAGCTAGCTAAGGCTTTGCCTTTTAAGCATCACCCATAAAAGAAACCCCCTCTTCCGAGGACTTCCAAGGATTATCTCCAAGGACTTCTTCAGAAGAGGGGGCTTTTTTTGTCTGCCGTTCAGTCTTCCCAGAAGACGTAATGCGAAAGCAGATAGGTTCCCAGTTGCCCAATCGCCCATGGGAAGAACACAGCCGCTCCGATAATTACCGGAGCTAGTACAGCTCTCAGAGTTTCAAGCTCCATCAGCTAACCTCCGGAATTCCATAAGGTGTTATTCCCAGATAGCGACTGCTCTACCTAGGTTGGCTGAAAGCCTTTCAAGCCATACGTCCAGGTTCTCTTCCGTCGTTTTGATGATTTCTGAACCGTCAACCTTTACCAGCAGGACGAATTCAGGAGCGAAGAACGCGTAGCCGATTGCTACGCCTGAGGAGTGAAGAACCAGAGCAGTCGGACCAGTGCCTACTAGGACAGTGTCCAGCGATTCGAGATCAATACTCACCTGTAATTCCTCCCGTTCCTCGTTGCGTAGGAAGCGCGCATCTCTGCGCCGAGCGTAGGGAGCACCTTCCGGTTAATGATCATCGTGGTGTCGTTGTTGACGTAGCCCGGGGCGTACGCGCCCCTCCTGGTGCCGTAGCTGCTCTGCTCTACCCCTGACCCCTCCTGGTGCCGTTCAGCCTTCCTGGTGCCCGTCAGGGCTTCCCAGAGCTGACGCAGCCTGCTGGGTGCCTGTGGTCGCCTGTGCTGCATGTGATCTTCCCTCCCTGGTGAAGCTGAAGCTGCCAGCCTACCTAGCCTGTAAAGCCTGTCTAGAGAATCAGGGGTACGCGTACACCATCTGCAAGCCCGATGTTTGGCTGATCTCATGCCATACGAACAGGCTCTCTGGCTACAGATCAGGGATGATCTCCGGAGAAAGATCAAAGCGGGTATCTACCCGCCAGGATCTAAGTTGCCCTCTGTTCGTCTGCTGGCAGAGCAGTGGGACACATCCCATATGACCATTCGTCGTGCCGTGGATTCGATGATCCAGAATGACGAGCTTATCGGCAGGGTTGGTAGAGGGATCTTCGTAGCAGGCAAGACAGACGCCTAGAGGTTTCTCATCTAGGGGAGGATGCCTTAACAGGGTGTTCCTGCTAACAACTCCTAGAGACGAGAAAAGCGGGCCTCCGATTGGAGGCCCGTTCTCTTGCTTGCTACGCGGTGCGTCGGATCGCTGCTTCATTCAGTTCATGGAACATGCTCACAACTAGAATGCTCTTAATGCGATCCCGAAGAATTTCGTCTTCGCTTTCAGCTATAGCCTCTGTTGCCCAGAGTTTTGTGAATGGATGAGAAAGCAGGAATGCCTTAACCTGAGCCAGTTCTCTTGGCTTTGCTACGAACTCCCAAGTCGGGAGTTCCCCTGCTCGCAAAAGAGGAAGCCGCAAGAAAGCCTCAGGAGTGAGCGTCAATAGCGGCGCATCACCGCTGCCATCTGCGGCATCGTTTACATATCGATCAAGCCAGGAAGACAACTGCCGCAGCGTCTCTACTTCGTAGGCTTTCCGGCCCTGCTCTTTAGCGACCCTGTAAGACTCAGCGCTTACCTCGTACCCTCTAACGCTGACCTTGTACGCCTTAACGGCAAAGAGGATTGCAACGACACCTGCAAGAGATGCCAGGACATCGAAGATGAATCCAGCGTACGTCATCCAGAGAGGTTCCACGGTTTGCAATTTAACCAGCTAGTGTCAAGCCTCAGCCAGTCCTCGCTTTTATGGCCTTGAGTAGATCGTCGTAAAGAGCGGTCGCGACGACTGCGCCGAGGTGCTTTGCACCGTAGCCTTCTTCGTTTTGATAGCCCTTAAGCTTGTCGCCCAATTCCTGAACCTTGAGCAGAAACTCTTCGACTTCTGCGGGCCGGTCATGCTCGGCCAGGAAGTACCATACGGGCAGCTCGTCTTTCCTAAAGATCATAACCCGAGTAAAGACGTTCGCCGAGGGAGAGTAGGTGTGTTCCTCGTTCCGAAATTCGCCCGCTGCGACAGCTCGTTCGATCTCGGACGACAATTCACGCAGGATTCCCAGCTCAAAGGTGTGTCTGCCCTGCTGCCTCGCAACCTTGTACGCAGCAGCCGCCACAAATAGACCAACAAGCCCTCCTGCGGTTGCAAGGGTGCTGAAGGTCAGGCTGAGGTAATCGAACCAGTCACGTTCCACGAAGTACAGTCAAGCAGGGCGAGTCAAGGGCTATTCCCAGCGCCGCCTCATGGCTTCGTGTAGCTCTAAATATAGAACCGTGAACAGGATGCCCCGAACTCCACGGTTGTCCTCAAGGTCAGTGCTCCTCAGTTTCTCCTGGACCCGGGGATGGCTGAGCAGGTAGTCCTGCTGTTCTTCACCAGCTATTACCATGAGGAAGCGCAACCAAACTTCCATCTCTTCCGATGGTAGGAGCCAAACGCGGGAGGCTGCTGCGGCCTTGATAGGTGGCAACCGAACAGTCTTCTCTCCCGCAACCATGTCGAGAGCCTCATCAAGTAGCGACGTAAGCTCCCGCAAGATTTCGAGTTCAAAGGTCTTCCGCCCCTGCTCTTTAGCGACACGATATGACTCGGCGCTCACCTCGTAAGCCTTGATGCCGACCCGATACGCCTTCACCGCCAGGAACAGACCTACCAGGCCTGCACTGGTGGCAAGCGTGTTGAACACGAGGCTTGCCCAGTCGAACCAGTCACGTTTCATGTGGACTATCCAAGCAAAGCCAGTCAAGAGCGCTATTCGGCCCGCTTCCTCATCGCGTCATGCAATTCTTCATACAGGCTCAGGGTGATCCGAGTGCGCAGGTCTTCAGTCTCATCGTTAGACACCCTGCGATCCTGCTTCTCTTGCACTAAGGGATGGGCGCGAATCTTGTCGAGATCTGGATTTGTCTGGATGAGCAGTCGCCACAAAGGCAACTCGTCTGCCGGCAGTGCCACCAGTGTCGAAAATATGTTGGCGTTAATTCGTGGCAAAGCAGGAAAGCTCTTGTTGAAGTCCAACTCATTCACCACCCGGTTTAGCTGGTGGCTCAGCTCCAGAAAGAGCGTTAGCTGGAAGCTCTTCACACCCTGCCCCTTTGCCACATTATAGGCGTTTACCCCAATTCTATACGCCTGATAGGCCAAGAATATCCCCACCAAGCCGACGAAGGCGCTGAGGAATAGCCCCGTGAGATCAAACCAATCATGGCTCTGGTCGATCAGGACTGTAGTCGGACTAGGAGTTACGGCCTGAGTTGGAGTTGAGGTTGACGCCGGGAGAAGAGAAGGATTAAGAGTTGAAGTCAAAGACGGCGTTGGGGTTGGGGTTGGGGTTGCGGTAAACAAGACTCCAGTAACGGCACTAAGCACAGCTCATCTAATCACATGGATGCAATTTGGTTCAGCCCTGCGACTAGGCAATTTCTTCGGCAGTCATGGACACAAAGAAGAGGCTCCCCTCTGATGGAAAGCCTCGTGATCTTGCCCCGTCATGATCTTATATATGCCCTGTTCAGAGGGCTTTGGTAAGATTTTTGTGTCGTAGTAGGTGTGGCGAGGGTTCCTGGTCGATGAAGGTGTCGTAGTTCATCATGTACTCCCTCGGGCTAGCGTCGGCGCCTGCGGGTACCCGCGGCAGCCGGGGGGAAACGGCAGCCGATTCGACCACCCGCCCGGGCGTGACCGGACGGCGAGCGGGTAACCGCCGCCCGTCGTGACCACATCGATGTCGTGAGGGAGCCCCTGCCATGGCGAGCTACGCCGACGTCCTGCAGTACCTGTCGAGCCTCGACTACCCGGCCGAGAAGAACGACGTGGTCCGCGAGGCCGAGCGGGAGGGCGCCCCGCCGGACGTGCTGAAGGCCCTGCGCGCCCTGCCTCCGGTGGACTACGCCAACGGCACCGAGGTGGCCCGGTCGGCCGGCATCGACGCGGCCCCCGAGGTGGGTCCTTCGCAGCGGGCCGCGCAGGCCCGGGACAAGCACAGCCGTGTCTCGCAGCACCTGCGTGGCATCTGACCCGAGGGCGGTGGCGGCCCGAGTCCCGACGCGCGGCCGGCACTGATGATCGGCACGGGTCCGCTGTCCCGGGTCCCGAGCGGGCACACCCCCGCCGCGGTCCAGCTCGCCCTGGTGGGGGTGGTGGGCATCATCGTCGGCGGCGTCGTCGCCGTGGTGTGGTCGCCGCCACTCGCTCCGCTGGTCGGCTGGGACGCGGCCGCGCTGAGCTGGCTGGGGCTGGTCTGGCGCAAGCTCTGGCCGCTCGACGACGCGCAGACCTCGCGGGTCGCCTCGTACGAGGACCCCAACCGGGCCGTCCGTGACCTGGTGCTGCTGATCGCCTGCCTGGCCAGCTTGCTGGCGGTGGGGTTGGTGCTTGCCAGCGCCCACTCCGCGCCGCCCGGGCTCCGCCGGGAGATGTCCGGCGGGCTGGGCGTGCTCAGTGTGGCGCTCTCCTGGCTGGTGGTGCACACCGTGTTCGGCGCCCGGTACGCCCGGATCTACTACACCGGCCCGGACGGCGGGGTGAACTTCAATCAGCCCGAGCCGCCCCGCTACTCCGACTTCGCCTACATGGCCTTCACCATCGGGATGACGTTCCAGATCTCCGACACGAACCTGACCAGCAACGAGATGCGTCGCACGGTGCTGCGGCACTCGATGGTGTCGTACCTGTTCGGCGCGTTCATCATCGCCGTCACGGTGAACCTGCTGGCCGGTCTGGTCCGCTGAGACGCCCGACGGGGCCCCGGAAGTAGCCACGGGGGCGTGGGCTGGCGCGCCGGGACAGGCGGGCGCCCCGTGGCCACGAACCGCGACCGGGGGCGCCACGCAAACCTGCCCAGGCGGTGAACCGCACCCGAACCGGATGCGATCACCAGGCGGTGGATGGTCGCCCGAACCGAGCGGCCAGCACTGCCGGGTACAACCATACGACAGAACGTCATCCGTACGGTCAGAATTTGGCGAACTGTGGGCCAGGGCACGTCATGGTCAGCGGGTCAACTCCGCGTACCGGTGCTCCAGGTCGACCCGGGCCAGCGCCCCCACCAGCCAGGCCAGCCGCTCCGACTCCCCGCTGGTCAACCCCGCCAGGTCGTCCGCGGACCGGCCCAGCCCGAGGCGGCGGGCCGCGGCCAACGCCCGCCGGTCGGCCACCGGCGCGACCTCCCGCCACAGCGCCTGCGCCTCGCGCAGGAACAGGTCGACCACCTGGTCGTCCACGCCGGGCAGCTCGGCGAGGAGCTTGCGCTCCCGGGCCGGGTCGTGGTGCGCCAACGCGCGCAACCGGCGCAGGTCACCCCGGTACCGCTCGACGACCGTGCGAGCCAGGTCGCCCAGCACGTCGGCCAACGCGTCCACGTCGCCGCGCTGACCGCTGTCGCGCAGCACACGCACCCGGTCCTGGTGCAGCGAGCGGGCCAACCGGGCGGCACTGTCCCACCCCTCGTCGCGCAGCGCCCGCGCGCCGTCCAACGCGCGACGGAAGTCACCACGACGGGCCAGCAGCACCGCGAGGTAGAGCACCTGGAACAGGCTCGCCGGGTTGTTGGTGACCCGGAAGCCGTACTGCTCGGCGAAGCCCCGTCCGCTGCCGGCGAGCCGGCGGGCCAGGCGCTTCCGGTCCTCCACCGGAGTGATCAATGTGGTCGCCATGCCGGCGACTACCCATGCGGACGTCGGTCACACGCCGACCGTGAGGGTGCGCCGTGGCCCCGCCGCGCGGGGTGTGGCCTCAGCCGTGCAGGCCACCGGTGCGGTCGCGGGCCTTGAGCCGGGTGGTGGGCAGAGCGGGCGCCGGCAGCGGCGGCGCCGGATCGTCGGCGACGACGCCGAAACGTCGCCCGGCCATCCAGTCCTCCCGAGCCGCGACGACCTCCTCGTGGGAGCGGCCGACGAAGTTCCACCACATCACCAGCGGCTCATCGAACGGCGTCCCGCCCAGCAGCAGCAACCGGGCCCCGGCCCCACCGCGCACGGTCAGCTCGCGGCGGTTCGAGCCCAGGTAGAGCAGCGCACCGGGTTCGAACCCGACACCGGCCGCCTCGGCGGACCCCGACATCGCCAGCAGCGCGTACTCGAAATCGGGCCGCAGCGGCAGCGTGGTCGGCGCGGTGCCGCCCAGCTCCAGCTGCACACCGACCAGCGGGGTGTGCACCACCGCCGGGGACCGCTCCCCGGCGAACTCGCCGACCAGCAGGGTGACGTCCAGATCGTCGTCGCGCCAGCGCGGCAGGTCGGCGTGGTGCGCGAAGCCCGCCGCTCGGGCCCGCGCCGGGTCCGGCAGCGCCACCCAGAGCTGCACGCCGTGCATCACCGGCGGATGGGTGGCCGGCGACCGCTCGGAGTGGGCGATGCCGTGCCCGGAGGTCATCACGTTCAGCTGACCGGGCCGGATCGGCTGGACGTTGCCCAGGCTGTCCCGGTGCATGATCTCGCCGTCGAGCAGCCAGGTCACCGTCTGCAGGCCGGTGTGCGGGTGCGGCGGCACCTCCATGCCGGGCCGCTGCTCCACGTCGTCCGGGCCGAAATGGTCCACGAAGCACCACGCGCCGACCATCCGGCGGGGGCGCTGCGGCAGCAGTCGGCGAACAGTGGTGTAACGGCCCAGCGGCACGTCGTGGCCAGGCAGCAGCACGCTGCCGGGATCGACGTCGGCCACGCCGGGCGGTCGGGTCTCCGCCAGCATCGATTCAGTACGCTCCACCGCCCGACTGTACGCTCGCCCCCGCCCGCCGCCGCAGCGCTTCCACCGCACGGGCGACGGTCGGATTCACCGGGTGCTGGCGCCCACCGTCACGCTGCTGACTCCCGCCACCAGGTCGAGATGGAGCCGGTCCGCCGACCGGTCCCATCCCGGCGTACCCACCAGTGCCCCGGCAGCCACCCCGGCCCAGCGCTGGTCGCGCAGCACCACCGAGGCGGCGCCGGCTCCCGCGCGGATCCGTACCGGCGGCTCGCCCGGCACCCGGACGTCGAGTTGGCTGGCCCCGCCGGTCAACCGCACCGTCATGGTGCCGCTGACCGCTGGCAGGAGCAGTTCGGTACGGGCCGACCCGCCGGCGAGCTCCAGCCCCAGCAGCCGTGCCCGGGTCAAATCCAGCACCTGGCTGCTCACACCACCGACCAACTGGAGACGCCAGCTGACCCGCTCATTGAGCAACACCCGCACGGCCCTCGCCCCGGACGCACCGCTGGTCACCACGCCGAGCCGGACGGTCTCGCCCAGCACCGCCGGCCGGGCCGTCACGCCCGACCCGGCCGGGCTGCTGATCCGGTAGAGGTCGTCACCCAGGTCCACCACCCGCAGCTCGAACGAGGACAGCCCGTCCGCCAGCACGAAGGTGGCCCGCTGCCGCCCCGCCAACGGCGCGGTCACCGTCTGCCCGTCGCCCGCCGCGCCCTCCCTACCCGGCCCCCCGCCGGCCCGGTCGGGGTCGACCGCGCCCGTCCGAGGGCCGCCGTCCGATCCCGATCCGGCATCATCAGGTCGACCAGCACCGGGTTGGATGCTGCCGGGGCGGGCGTGGTCCGGCGGGGTGCCGTCGGAGCGGGTGCCGCCCGGGCGGGTGCCGTCGGAGCGGGTGCCGTCGGGGCGGGTGCCGTCGGGACGGCCGTCGGGTGCGCTGGAGTAGGACATGCCGAGGCGGTGCGGATCAGCAATGATCACGGCCACCGCGGCGGCGCCGAGGATCAGCACGACGGCCGCGGCGGCGAGCAGCATCCGAGTCCCGACAGGCCAGCCTCGATGGGGGGCGGCGTCACCCCTCGGCTCCGGCTCTGGCTCCGGCTCCGGCTGGTGATCCGTGCCGTTACCCACTGCGGCCATGTTCTCGTCCCTCCGCCGGTCCCCGCCGGTGAGTACGTACCCGCCCACCGTTCGGATCACTCAGCGCCGACCGCACCGCTGCCGTGCGTCGCCAATCTTGGACAGTTTTCGTTCGCCGGTGACGGGAACTGTCCAAGATTCGGTCGTGGGTATGCCGCTGGCCGGCACCCCGGGGTGGGGTGCCGGCCAGCGGTCGATGTCGTGCGGTGGTGCGATGGGTCAGCTGTTCCAGTGCTGGGCGACCAGGTCGGTGGCCTGCTGCTCCCACTGGGCGTAGGCATCCGGGTAGGCCGAGACCTGCACGGTCTGC